>JAJDBQ010000207.1 GCA_029261255.1 Nitrospirales bacterium | reverse complement strand
AGTTCCACGGCCACCTTAGTGATTATCGCACGGAAGATTGCCCGGGCGGCTTGGTCTATTCACCGGTATCAGACCACGTTTAACGCGGATCGCCTCACACGGGGCTTGACATAAACCATAGAATCTCAAACATGGCCCGCCGGATACTAAGAGCGTCCGACCCCTGGGCTAGTCGGCAGGCGTCGCTAGAGAAGGAAGAGAAGTAATGGGTGACCGCATTGCATGGCACGGTTCAACTTGCTTACTTGAAATTCTTCCTGATTTAATTTTCCGCGGCGGTCTTGAAGCCAAGGTTTTCGACAGCCATCGCTTTGAGGATGGGACGCCTCAGGAGCGCACCGATGATCGGCGCGAGTCGGCCCTCTATGTCTATGGTGAGCGTGTTTATCACTCCAGTTTCGTTTTCGACGAGGCCATGGCTGGCAGTTATGTGTGTTCCCATTAGCCTGGTGGTCCAGGAAAACCGTTTACGATATTCGAGTAATGTGACGGTCCAGACCTTCGCCCGTTGCAAGGGCTGTTTGATACGGGCGGTTGAGCCAACGGTGATTGAATGGTTGTCGAGTAACTCAATTTTAGTAAAGGTCGGTGTGTACTCCGGCCAGGCCTCGACGTTGAGCGTCAGTTCCCACACTCGGGCAAGTGTGGCATAGATGTGGATGCTGTCCTGCATTCTCATTTTTTGATTGCCTTTGACCGATTCGTGTTATCAGGGGCAATTCGCTTCTTCCCATCTACGTTGTGGCAGTGGAGAAGAACCCACTCTCTTCATTTGGTAGAACAACATGCTCAGTCGCTTGTCACTTGATGACAACTCACTGGAAATTCAATGGTTGTTCCTGAAGCTGTTCAGGATCGTTGGATTTTCGAAAATACCCTTGGTGGAAGCTCTTGTCAAATGTGGTATCTCAAGAGTTGTTCAAGCGGCGACCGCGTCCGATTAAGGCGGAAAGTCACGAGTTTGATGAAATCAAACGGAATGTCGCAGGGATAGGCCGCGCCCCATTCACTGCTCATAGGACCAGGTTTTTTAGTAGCGATTAAAAGGGAAGCCGCTTGGTTCATGATAAAAAGGTGCGGACGTGGATTCATTCCGCAACCGGTCGTCTTGAATCCAGCTCGGTCAAGGATTCTGGCACGAATCAGGGAAGACCATGAGTGGGTACGTGAAGTATTTTATTCTCAAGCATACGACTTGGCCTCTAGGCGATGGGACTGTTCGCCGTTTGAGTGATTAGAACTAATATTGGTTTGCTGCCCTGAGTGAATCGGTAAAGGGCGTTCAGGGAAAGTGTTGCCCTTTTTCGGGCGAGATTCCACCTAGGGAAAGAGCTGAGCGGGAAGGGTGAGCGAGAGGTTGAAGCTGGACGTGCGATGGACCCCATCCTGGCGGACATATTCGATGCTTCCAGTGAAGGCTGACTATAATCACTTCTTGGACGCCTGAGCCGAGGTAGGCTTGAGTTTTATGGTTGATTTCTGTTTCGCGATTACCGGGAGAAAGGACTTCAACTATAAGATCAGGGGCCTGGACGAGACCTTGATCTGTCATCACCACGTCCCATTTTTCCTCTGGCATCCAGACGACATCAGGGACTCTGATGCCCGCTTCATCAGTGATGACGGCGGCTATCAGGCACTGCCTTTTTTCCCAGTTGAGTCCAAAGCTGGACGAGGAATTTCGCACAAATGACTTGATGCCCGTTGCTGGGCTTCGGACTCATGACTATTTCCCCGTGTTCAGTGAGTTCATAGGAGTCAGGAGTTCCGTCGTCCTGGGCTAGGTCTATCCAAACTTGTGATAAATTCTTTGGTGAGAGAATGGTCTCCGCATGCATCATACCAATTATTCTAGGAGGCTCCGTGTATCCTGACAATGCATCTAAGACTCTGTCATGAACAACTCTCCCCGTCGTTGCAATTGATCGAGACTATGGACATAGATATGAGTTTGAACAGGGGCCAGGATGCTTTCATCATGATTTATTTTGTGTTTATGGCCTCATACTCCGTCCTGTGCGTATCGAATACCCTCATGTCTTTTATCATCTAGATGAATCGCAGGCGACAACAAAATGAGTAATGGGGCAAGCCGATTATAGACTGATTTTAAGTGTACCTGTTTGGCTTTGAGTCGATTGTCTGAGGTGTGGCGCGTTCAGAACTGAATGCAAGCCCTAAGGCAAGACTGTCTGTCGGTAGAACGAAAAGGTCGCTTGACGGGTTTTTACAGGAGCCAGTTGGAATGTTGGGAGATGACGTATCCGCCTAATGCGATGGTGCCGAGTCCAACCACACTTTGAATGCTTTGATGGACCCAGGTGAGGGAGCGAGCGGAATACCAGAGTGGAATGGCGATCACGACGGACAATACACCCATCCCAAGGATCGACCCTAATCCGAAAATGACAATGTAGTTCATTGCCATCCATGGGGACATGGTGGTGTTGAGGGTGAGGAGGATGAGCGCGGCTGATCCTGCCATCCCATGCATGCCCCCCACAAGAAGGGCTCGGTATGGAAATCCTTGTGGGTGAGGATGTTGATGGGCATCTTCTGTATGGGGTACGTTTGGTACATGAGAGTGGGCATGAAAATGTGGAGCTTTATCCGCATGTTGGTGGAGATGGAAATGAATGCGCTCGTTTCGTATGCGTCGGAAGATGTCTATTCCTAATCCGACCAGCATGAACCCGACTGCACATTCCAATGCTTCCGCAAATTTCTCGGGGATGACGACACCCAGAATGAGGACGATAGACCCAAACAGGAATAAGGTGACGGTATGTCCTAATCCCCAGACGATGCCTTGTTTCATCGTCTGAAAAACAGATCGATTTTGGGTGGCAAGTGACGCCACTGCTGCGGCATGATCGGCTTCAAGAGCATGTCGTAGGCCTAGGACAAAGGCGAGTCCAAACAAGGTGAACATGAATACGCTATCCCGTGATTAAAGAAGATTAGGAGCAGGGAATTGGGTCAAATATATAGAGCACCGACATTGGGATCGTACGGGGCAGCGGCAGGGAAAAGCAAATAGAAATGTGAAGTGAAAAACGCCTTAGAAGATGAGAGAGTGAGGCGAATGGAAAACGAAACGAGAGGGCTATTTGCCCAATGCGCGGTCTAGATTGAAGGCGGCGCTGATCAATGCGAGATGTGTGAAGGCTTGAGGGAAATTTCCGAGGGCTTCGCCATGGTGGCCGGTTTCTTCGGCGTAGAGGCCTAAATGGTTGGCATACCCTAACATTTGTTCAAACAGCAGTCGTGCCTCTTCTAAGCGACTACGGTCCGCCTGCCCGGCGCGAGTCAGGGCTTCTACAAGCCAGAAGGTGCAAATATTAAATGTGCCTTCTTCGCCACTCAGGCCATCGTCTGCTTCATCAATGTTATAGCGATAGACCAAGCCGTTTGCGACTAACCCACCTTTTTCTGGTGTTTGAAGAGTAGCATCCAGGGTTTTCAGCATGCGGGGATCGGTAGGGGAGACGAAAAAGACTAAGGACATCATGAGGTTGGCCGCGTCCAATGAATCACTCCCATAGCGTTGGACAAAAGCTTGGCGTTGCTCATCCCAACCCTTTTCCATAATTTCTTCATAGATGGCATCTCGTACCTTGAGCCATCGTTCTCGATCTGCGGGGAAGGATCGTTTATCGGCTAATCGAATACCTCGGTCAATGGCGACCCAGCACATGAGCTTTGAGTACACGAAATGTTGTTGGCCACCGCGCACTTCCCAGACACCTTCATCGGTTCGCTGCCAATTGTCGCACACCCAATTAATCAGGCGGCGAAGATGTTTCCACAGATCATAGGAAATAGGGGTGCCGTATTTATTAAAGAGATAGACTGAGTCTAGTAATTCGCCGTAAATATCCAATTGCAATTGGTCATAGGCTCCATTACCGATGCGCACGGGCGATGATCCTCGATAGCCTTCTAAATGATCGAGTGTTTCTTCGGTGAGGGTATGTCGGCCATCGATGCCATACATAATTTGAAGCGATCCATCTGGATTGAGTTCGTGGCATCGAGCTTCCAACCAATGCATAAATTGAGAGGCCTCTTCCGTAAAGCCAATGCGGAGGAGCCCGTAAAGAGTAAAGGCGCCATCGCGAATCCACGTATATCGGTAATCCCAATTCCGTTCCCCTCCAATGCCTTCAGGAAGGCTGCATGTTGGGGCGGCCACAATCGCTCCGGTGGGGCGAAAGGTCAGAAGCTTAAGGACCAAGGCGGAGCGGTGCACCATTTCTCGCCAGCGCCCAGAGTAGGTGCATTTGGATAGCCACGTTCTCCAGTATCCTACGGTTTGCGTAAATAATTCTTCAGCATGCGCTTCGGGGCAGAAGCCGGTGGAAATGTCATTAGATTCCATGCCTTGCAAGCACACATCGACCTCTTCACCTTCTTCTAACGTGAATTCGGCAATGAGAGTATCCCCCTCGCGTTGAAGTGGGACTGTGGCACCCAAGCGGAGTGAGAGATTCGGGGATTGAAAAATGCCACCTTGTGCTTCTAGCGTAATGGTATGGGTGTCGCGGGCGTAGTTGAAGGCCGGTCGACATTCCATTCGGAAAGTCATGGTACCTCGAATGCTTTGTATGCGTCGCACGATCCCATGTTGCGTGCAATCGCTTTCATCTTTGCCGACCGGCATGAAATCGATTATTCGTCCTACGCCATCGGCGGTATGAAAACGTGTGACGAGGACATTGGTATCTGGCCAATAATACTGTTTGGATCTCACATGGTTGGGGACGGGGGCAATGGAAAACCGGCCGCCTTTGCCATCATCTAGAATGGCTGCAAATACACTTGGGGAGTCAAAATGAGGAAAGCAGAACCAATCGATAGACCCATTCATTCCTACGAGTGCGGTGGTGCGCATGTTCCCGATAAGGCCGTAATTTTCAATTGGTTGATAGGGCATGGTTCTCTTTCGGTTGTTGGTGGGCCAAGATTGATAGGATTCTTCTAGGATGAAAAATATTTGTCATTACGTTATGGTGGGAAGATGTCGGCTTAATGCCGCTTTTCGCTTTTATTGCGTTATGAATTTCTGAAGAGGGAAGAAGATGTCAGGTCATCCATTACGTGTGACCATTCACGAGCAAGAATATACCTTCCATCGTATTTTAAAAGATGATTTCTTCTCACTCAACATTTTATATACTAATCCTAACAAACAGGGTTATGTTTTAAAACTGAGCGATTTTCGATTTCTTGGTGGTTGGATATTGCGCCCATTAGCTGCGTGGATCTCTAAACGGGAATATACCATCTATCAAATGGTAGAGGATATCTCTGGTATTCCTGAGTTAGGCCCCCGATATGGGAAGCGAGGGTATTTTCACGAATATATAGAAGGAAAAACTCTACATGAGTGCCAAGATGGGCAATTACTGCCGAGAGATTTCTTTGACGAACTCCTAACCATTATTGATCAGGTTCATCAACGTCGAATTTTTTATGCTGATCTCAATAAGCGGGGGAATATTATTTGTTCAACGATGGGCAAGGCCTATCTTATTGATTTTCAGATTTGTGTGCCCTTCAAACCCTGGACGGGTCCGTGGGGAGCATGGGTCGACAGAATCTTTGCCGCTCTTACTCAAGAAGATCAGTATCATGTCTTCAAACATAAAAAATTCTTTCAACCCGAATTGATGAGTCAAGAAGAGCAAGCTGGAGTACAACGATCATCGTTGAATCAATGGTATGGTCGCTGGATTTGGAGACCCTATGTTTCGATCAAACGATTGATTTATCCGCACGGGAGCAACGAAATGATTTGGTACAAATGGAAGCAGCAAAAAGATCAATCTCTCCGGATGCCGTAGGCCGTTCGTTGCCTTGGTCTTGGAATGCCGACGTTGTTGTATGAAATCTCTTTGCCGCCGATATCTTTAATCCTATTGTCTCCTCAAGCTATCTTTCTTCATTCTCGTTCTGGATTCAATACCCTCGACCGCTGCCACCGTGTCCCATACTACTGAGAGGAAGAGCTTCATACCGTTCTTTTAGATCAGGATGTTCGCTCAGATACCCCTTCACGGCTGCATCGTTGGCAAAGACCTCTGGACTTCGTTGGCGATATTCATCAATCGTGAGATCATGAGTGGCTAAGAGGGCGGAGACTTTACGATTGATATCCATGCCCATTTCTCGCATGGCTTCGGGTGATGGCCGCTGCCCATCGCCGTACCCCTTGCCACCTTTGAAATAGTTCGTCATCATCTCACCAATTTCAATGCGAGTCTTAACAAAATTCTCCACATCCGTGGGCTCAGTCGCCAGACTCGTTCCAGAAAAAAGTAAGATGCTTAAACAGGTTCCTATAATAATTTTCGTCAAAGTCGTAGTCATGATTTCCTCTCTGCATGTGGGTGGTCGTGTGATCAAAGTCTCATCTCGAATATTTCATTAGGGTATTGCCAGAATAGCCAAGCCTGTCTTGAAAGTACAGATGGGAATGTTGAAAAAAGCCATCAGCCTTCGCCTAGACTACGGCTGACAGGCTAGCGGTTACCATATCTGCCGAGCCTACTCCGCCGATGTAGCTACGGCTACGAAGGCCGGGAGCGACTTCGCGCAGGAAGGTCGCCTTTTTGCTGAGCTCGGATGATTGTCTGTGGAGATCTATACTTATTTTGTGTATGTTTGTTAGACGTATGATGAACGCAAAAGGAATGTGATGCACACGATTCCGTTGTTTCATTTTGTGAACAATTGATGGAGTGAAAGGGGAAGATATGGCACCGTCCATGGAAACTATTGGATTTGTGGGGGTTGGGCGCATGGGTGCAAATATGGCTCGTCGCTTGAAAGATGTCGGGGGCCGTGTGATGGCCGTGTACGACACCGATGCAAAAAGAGCGGACTCGTTTGCTCAAGAGATCGGGGCTGAATGCGTGCCGACTCCAGCCAGAGTCGCCGAGTTGGCCACAGTGATTTTTACTGTGGTGTCTGATGATGTTGGTATGCGTGGAATTTTTGCTGCCGATGATTCCGCGAGTCTGTTTGCGGCAGCCAAGGGGCGTTTGTTTGTCAATTGTGCGACTGTTTCGCCAGAAGTACATATTGACGTCGAGACTTTGGTGGAGCAGCAAGGTGGACAATCCCTTGAGGCCTGTATGGCCAGCAGCATCACTCAGGCTCGTGAGGGTACGTTGTATCTGATGTGCGGAGGAAAGCCGGAGAGCTTTGCGCGAGCTAAACCGATGCTTGAGATGCTCAGTGCGAACCTGCGTTATGTTGGAGTAGCTGGGCAAGCGGCGCGAGTCAAAGCGTTGGTGAACATGGTCATGAATATTAATACGGCAGGATTGGCGGAGGGGCTCGGACTGGGTGAGGCCCTCGGATTAGATTTGTCCATGCTTCAAGAAGTGTTCAGTCAGACAGGAGCCGGGTCACGCGTGTTAGAAACTGATGGTGCAGATATGCAGAATCGTGATCATGAATGCTACTTTTCCGCTGCCCACGCTGCCAAAGATTCTGGGATTGCCATGGCGATGGCAGAATCGGTTGGGTTAAGGATGCCGTTGGCTCAAGCGACTTTGGAGCAATATCAACGGCTTGTGGCAGCAGGAAAAGGGGAACTTGATAAATCAGCTATAGCCGAATTGACCTTCAAAGATCGCCAAGCACAGATTTGAGCTATCTTTTTGATCGCCAGTGGTAAAAGAAGTGGAGTTTGGTTTTGAGGCTTGGGTGTTTAAAACGGAAGATGTTAATATCATAGGTATGTCACTGTATTATTTAACCCGCGGGAACAATGTGCCATCTAGAGCTCGATCTTTTTTCACTGTAAGGAAATGTGTGCTCTTTACGTTGGGGACGGTAATGACGTTCCTTACCTCCATGAGCGCGTGGCTAGATACTTCTCTGGCTCAGAGCCAGGTGCGAGGTGTGACAATTGAGCGAAACGAGTCTATTCAAGCCATGAAGGCCCAATCGGGAAAGGCTTGGGCTGTGGTTGTCGGGATTGATGACTACCAAGATGCCCCACATCTCTCCTATGCCGTAGCTGATGCCAAGAGTATGGAAGACATGTTAGTGAAGCAAGGTTTTTCGGTGGTCTCTTTTTATGATAAACAGGCGACTCGACAAGCCATTTTATCCGAACTGGGCGATCGCCTCCCAACGATGGTTGGAGAATCAGACCGGGTCGTGGTTTTTTTTGCGGGACATGGAGAAACCCGTCAATATGGCAGTGCCAGCATGATGGGCTATTTACTTCCTGTTGAATCTCGGCAAAGCGCACTTAGCGCCACGGCGATTGATATGGGGGTGATTCGCACATTGGCGCAATCGTTACCTGCCAAGCAAGTGTTGTTTCTCATTGATGTCTGTTACGGCGGGATTGCTGGGCAGCGCTCTCGTAGTTTGTCCCCGATGACAAACCAATATCTGCGGGTCATCACTCGTGAAAAAGGACGCCAGTTGATTGCGGCAGGTGGAGCTGATCAGCAAGCTGTTGAAAGCCCTGAATGGGGTCATAGCGCCTTTACCTATTTTCTTCTCAAAGGTCTTGGCAGCGGGTTAGCTGACATGAATGGGGATGGAATTATTCCAGCTTCAGAATTGTACGCGTATTTGGATCAACGAGTGTATTCTGCCGCACAATTGATTGGGCATACACAACGACCTGAATTATGGAGGTTATCTGCCGAACAAGGCGAATTTGTGTTTTTCCCAGAAGAGCCAACGAGCAACGTGCTAAATATTCCCGGCGCGAAGTCAAAACAGGCATCTTCTGAAACTGTCGGCCAAACTTCTGAGGTTGTGACGCTGAGAAAAGAATTAGAAGTCCTTCAAAATCAAGTCCATGCGTTGTTACGTTCTAAATCTCCTACCTTGTCCTCACCGTCTGTCCCGCAAAAGAAAAAAATACCTGAACCTGAGTCCGTCAAGCCGTTTGCCAAAAGCCGATCCCCTTTGGAGTTGTGCGAACAGGGAATGGGGGACAAGTGTTTTCAATTAGCGAGGAGATCTGTGGTCAGTGGCAAAACCGCTCAAAAATTCTTGGAAGGGGCGAGGTTGTTTGAAAAAGGGTGTCGGGCAGGACACCTGAATAGCTGTACTGCCCTGGGGCACATGCTGTGGTTAGGCAACGGGGTGAAGAGGGACAAAGGTCTGGCCTTTGATCTTTGGAGCTTTTCGTGCAAAAAAGGGAATACGAAAGCTTGTGCGCTGATCAAAGAATATAAGGGTGCGGTTGGATAACCTCGACTGCATGAGGAAAGAGTATCTTTTTCGTTGCTCGAGAGAAAATTGAGAAAACCGAGTTCTTTTTATTCTTGATACGCAGCAGAAGGATTTGCCGAGCCAGCTTCTTCTTTTTCCACCTGACGTAACCAATCCGCGAACTCATCCATAGACGGGCCTTCCTCTTTGGGAGGCTTTTTCAACTCCTCTTTTTTCACCTCTATTGTGGGGCGGACTTTCTGTGGAGGAGGCGTTGGAGCGGGTGCTTTCTTGCGGGTTTTTGAAGCAGGTCGGTGGTGCGCTAGCGTGATCCCCGTGCGAATTGCATTCTGCAGCTCATTGATAATACGCTTATATTTTCGATGGATCTTTTCCCCGTTGGCCTTTAGTCCTGTACTATTTCGGTATAAGATACTATAGTTTTTTGTTGAGTAGGGAATCGCAACCTCTACGGTATATCGCCCAGGATTAAGGCGCCCAGTAATTTCCCCAGGTTTCTTTTCTTCCATTACCCATTTCTTTTGAAGCCCTGCCTTGATAATAGCTTGTCGAATTTCCGGCAAAGAAAGGCTGTTTCCTTGGTAGGATTGAATCGGGGTATCTTTAATATTATTTATTTTGGTCGTGCAACCTTGGAAGACAAACCAACACAAGAGTATTCCTGCGTAGACTAGGGTATAGCGACGAACTTTCATGATGAGCATCCCATTTTTTCGAAAACTGCTTGAACGACTATTTTTAGTCTCATTAGACTAGTCCTTTTATTTCCAAAAGGGCAAGGTCAGCTCATAGAGGAGCTTTGATTGCTTCAATCCCAAAAGAGGATTAATTCTCGCTTAGGCAGCTCTTGTTTTCCAGAATCTGGCTATTTCTGTTTTACGGCAGTTCCGGAAACCTTAAATTTATAGCCATTGAGAATATATGCCCAAAACCATCGCTCTTCAATAGTTGGGTTGACTAACCTGGTCGCTCCTTTGCTTTTCAGAGCTTTATCATAGGCGGCTTGAAATCGATCATTTTGGTTAATGGGAATAAACTGAAACAGCATAATTCCTGTTGATTCTCCCTCTGTCGGTCCCAGTACGACTTCATCGGGCCCTGGTGGGGCTGTCGGGATTAACAATGCGGTTGATGTACAACCAAGAAAAGTCAGACATCCGATTCCCAGCATGAGTTGCTGCATGAATTTTTTCATTGCGACCCTCCCACTTTGCAATACAATAAACATAAACCACGAGTTCCAAGGAATGCACTGAGGAATTCATTAACGATACACAAAATTTTTCTTGTGCCAAGTATCACTTTGGTATCTTAATAATAGGACAAGAGAGCTTGAATAGATTATATCCTTTTAAAATAAAGAGCAAGGAACTGGCTCTTTTGATCGTGCTCCAATAAGAAAAAAATAGCTGATGGTGAGGCATGCATATCAATTGATTGAATCGGGAAGTGGTGTGCCAATTAAGGCCTGGACGAGGGGTGTGTCTCTTGAGCCTCAAGCGGAGCAACAATTGCGCAATGTGGCGTCTCTGCCGATTGTCTATAAATGGGTGGCAGTCATGCCCGATGTGCATTGGGGGATGGGTGCCACGATTGGGAGCGTGATCCCTACCAAGCATGCGATTATTCCTGCAGCTGTGGGTGTGGATATTGGTTGCGGCATGATGGCCGTGCAGACAACATTGAACGCCAGGCAATTGCCAGATTCATTGCGCACGATTCGATCAATCATTGAACAAGCTGTACCTCATGGCCGTACCAATAATGGCCAAAAGCATGATCGTGGTGCTTGGTGGTCTATTCCGCAACATCATCTGAATGAATGGAGTCGGTTGCAACCGACCTATCAGGAGATTATTGCCAAACATCCTAAGCTCAACCGTGGAAATGATGTTAATCATCTCGGGACATTAGGGACGGGGAATCATTTTATCGAAGTCTGTCTCGATGCTCAGGATTCGGTCTGGTTCATGTTGCATAGTGGGTCACGCGGAGTGGGGAATCGTATAGGGATGTATTTTATTGAACTGGCTAAGCACGATATGCGGAAATGGATGCGGAATGTGCCTGATGTCAATTTATCCTATCTGAATGAAGGCACAGAGTCTTTTGATGATTATGTGATGGCGGTGCAATGGGCGCAAGATTTTGCCATGACGAATCGCCGTCTCATGATGGATAATTTGGTTGCTGCTATTCATGAGTCGGGAGAGGTGCCACCGTTTGAGGCCACGCATGAAGTAATCAATTGTCACCATAATTATGTGACTGTTGAATCTCATTATGGGCAAGATGTGTGGGTGACGCGCAAAGGGGCTGTGCGAGCGCGAGTTGGAGACATGGGGATTATTCCCGGGAGTATGGGTGCGCGTTCCTACATTGTTCGTGGCAAGGGAAATTCTGAGAGCTTTCAAAGTTGTAGTCATGGCGCTGGCCGGGCAATGTCGCGTGGCGCTGCGAAGCGACGATTTACGATTGCCGATCATGAGCAGGCCACTCAAGGTGTGGAATGCCGAAAAGATCAGGATGTGATTGATGAGACTCCAGGGGCCTATAAGCCTATTGATGCGGTGATGCATGCGCAACGAGACCTAGTTGAGATTGTGCATGCGTTGCGACAGGTTGTCTGCGTAAAAGGGTAAAGAAGATTCGGTTGAGTATGTCTAAATTTGACATGTTTGATCTAAAACGTGCAGACTATTATTTCATCCCCTAACCCCCCCCTCTTTCATCGCTCAGTTTTAATTTCACGGAGGTTCATCATGAAAAAGCTAATGATTGCAGTATTGACAGGTTTGTTCGTCATGAGTTTAGGTAGTGTTGGTATGGCCGGAATGCTTGATAAACTCAAAGGAGAGGCGACAGAGGCCAAGGCCGAGGCAACCGAGGCTGTGGAAAGCACAAAAGCTGAGGCTGGAGAAGCTATTGAAGCTAAAGGCGCCACTAAAGAAGAAGAGGCCGGCAGCATGATGGATGACGCGAAAGACAAAGTGAAGGAGACGGTCAACGAGAAGATTGACAGTCTCGGCAAGTAAAGAATAATACACAAATTTCTTTAAAATTCCGGCCTGTGGGTGTACACCTACAGGCCGGTTTTTTTGTGTCGGACGGAAAGTCTATTCTCGCCGAAACAAGGTATCAAGAATATCATGGGCTGCTTGGATTAGCTCATGCGGGTTGGCATGTGATGCCTGCATTCGTTCAAGCCGGTGGTGGGCTTCGGCAAAATCTGGTTGCAGTCTGATGGCTGTTTTTATGGCCACCTCTGCTTCTTGGAAAAGACCTTGAGCCATCAATGCGAGTGCAAGATCCGACTGGGTTTCTGGATTGTTCGGCTCGAGTTGTGTGGCTGTCGACAGTGCTGTTTGAGCCAGAGGGAAGCGTTCTTGTGCGAGAAGTGATCGTCCCAACCAATAGAAGGCGAGGTGGTCGTGAGGATTGAGTGTAGTGCCCTTCTCTAGCGACTGCTCGGCTTTTTTCCATTCGTGTTTATCAATATACACCGCACCGAGTTCACGATAGGCCGCACTCAATGAGGGATTTAACTCGAGAGCGGCTAGGTATTCTTCTATCGCCCCATTCGGATCACCCTGTTGACTTAGGATTGTTGCCAATTGCCAATGGGTGAGTGCGTCATTTTTTTTGAATTTCGGTAACGCACGTAGAGTTTCACGTGTTTTGCCAAGTCCAGATTCCACTCGTTCATTAGTCGTTGGCCCTTTAAAATCGTAATCTATAGAAAAAAATACGATCTGAGCCTGAACATCGGATAGGGGAAATCCAATGAAAAGCATGATTGCGAGTGCGTGGTATTTTATTTTTCTTTGGAAAAGGCTGAAGGAAGGAATATTGAATACAGGTGAGGGGTGTGGCTGGCCACGAAGGATCCAAGCTGTAGGGTCGACTATCGGCTTACATTCTTTCATCTTGAGTAATGGCTTCGAATAGGGATGCGACTGGTTCTGTGATGGATTTTGGATAGAGCAGAAATTTAACAACGTGGCGGGTGAGATATCCTGGGTTCCCTGCGGTGCCCAGTTTTGGGGCCAGTGTGTTCCAGTTCTGAATAGCTTTTGGTGTACATGTCGGTTGCCGCTGAAACCATTTGGCCAATTCCTCGTCATGGATCGTTGTCAGGACGGTTTGGCGAAAATCTGTAAATGTTATTTGAAAATGTCGAAGGAAGTGACCGTCAATGCCCAGACTACTGCCAAGGGCAAGCCGATAGAGCAAGGGGAGTTGGCCCTGGTGCCCAGCGAGAATTTTATCCTTCAAGCGTGGGAGCCAACAGCATCCGCCTAATTGTTCTTGTGGCTGACGAAAAGTTGGTTTGTCCTCTGGCATGACGCTGCCGCCTCTGTCCCTACTTGAATGTATGTGAATTGATCGTGAGGAACCACTTCGGTTTGATGCGGCCAAAATCTGTGCGGCAATGTGTGCGGAGCTCTCGTTTGGGGTCAAGCACGATGGGACCTTGTGATCCTCGATAAAAGACTACCCAATGCCAAGAGGCAGAGTCATGTTCCTGATGCCATTTGATGGCTAACAATGCGAGGGGAGGTAGATTCTGCCATGATCTGAATGTCGTAACTTGACGAGACACCGAGATGGTATAGCCTGCCAGGAGTTTTCGGATATATCTGGTATTTGTCCAAAGTTTGGGGTCTTCTACTTTGATTCCTAGTTGTCCTGCCTTTGTTTTTACCTGCCGATAGCTCACGCCTGCTAGTGTTGCTACACAGGCAAGTCCACATCCGGTTTTGTCTTTTTGGATGACGGGTCGCATGATCCTAATAACCACGCGACGAATGTAGAGGGTGTGTGGATAGGCCTTGTATTCTTGGAGTCAATGCTATTCGGATCTTTCTAAATATTCTTTTAAGGCAACGGCATTATTCAGCTTCTGCTCTTTGCTGCTGAAGAGAAGTGTGAGGCTGGCATTTCGCGCCAAGGTTCTAATCTTGTTTACGCCATCGGGCTGTTGATCCAGTTCGGTTGAATAGCGATTGGTGAATTCTTTCCACCGACTGGCTTCATGGTTGAACCATTGACGTAAAGCCGTTGACGGGGCGACTTCTTTCATCCACAAATCTAATTGAGCTATGTCTTTCGAAATGCCACGAGGCCACAATCGATCGATAAGTACTCGGGTTCCATCTTCCTCCGAAGGGGAATCATAGATGCGCTTAATCTGGATCTTCAGTCCTCGAGTGTTGTGAGTTTTACGAGAATGGGCTGCTTGAGATTTTTTTGTCGGAGTACGAGATTGAGCGATGTTCCTGCTGGACGTTTTGCGTGAAGATTTGGATGACACGCTTGAGGGATGTCGAAAACAATCGATTGTATGATCATTTACCAAGCCGGCCGCTTGCATATGAGCATAGATCACGGTGCTACCGACAAAACTAAATCCGCGTTTTTTGAGATCTTTGGACAGAAGATCACTCTCTGGTGTAGTGGCGGGGACTTGAGACAGGTTTTTCCAATAATTGATTTTGGGCTTGCCACCGACAAATTGCCAGATATAGGCATCAAACGACCCAAACTCATTCTGCACGTTTAAGAAAGCTTTTGCGTTGGTGATGGCCGACTTGATCTTGAGACGATTACGAATGATGCCCGTATTTTGGAGGAGTGTTGCTTGTTTGCGGGTGTCAAATTTTGCAACTTTGAGTGGATCAAATTGTGCAAAGGCTTTTCGGTAGCCCTCACGTCGCAGCAAGATGGTGGACCAGGATAATCCAGCTTGTGCTCCTTCCAAAATCAGCATTTCAAAGTGACGATGTTCATCATGAACAGGCACCCCCCATTCTTCGTCATGATACGGAAGATAATGGGGTTTATTTCCTACCCACCCACAACGAATGACATCGTCTGAGATGTGCGGTGTAATGTTGCTCATAGTGTGGTGCGAGTCCTCTTGTGCATAACTGAGCAAGGCTACGATTTCGACGATAACATGTCAATCTTTAGCGGTATTTCTCATTCATGGGAATGAGTGGAGAACCCTGAGGGCTAGGTTCGGCAATGTGCATCTGTTTCTTGGTACAATAGATCTGTTCAGGAAATAAGGGGGAACAATCATGAGGTTTTCACGTTACCCATTTACGCATTCTGTATTGAGCCGTAGCTTGAGTGTTCTCTGTGTTTTGGGAATGATGTTCTGGAGTGTTTCCGTGAGCGCAGCAGATCAGGCCGTCCCATGGGAATGTACTGGTTTCACAGGTGAAGCTCAGAGCCGGTGCACTCGAACGTTTACCGAACTACAACAAGAAAAGATTGCGAAATTGGAACTGGAGTTGGAATTCCAGAAGCAGAAGAATCAGCAATTTCAGCAACAACTCGCGCAACAAGCTTCAAGCACAGCAAAACTCGAGCGAAAACTCACACGAAAGCGGTCGCGGTGGTATAACTCTCCTTCGCTATATATCTATCCGCCTATAGGCCTCAATTTTCATTATGGCCGCGATCGATTTTTTGGTGGGTCGTTGTTTTATGGAAAGTCTCGTCACTATGGTCCGCGATTTTTTGGCCAAGGTCATCGCGGCCGGCATCGTCACTGATCGAAATAAACAGTCGCGAGCAAAAAGAGCAATCGACGAAACATCATTTAGCAGTTTCACTGCGGGCTTATTACTGACGACGAGTGTGCGCCTGTAGGAGACTTCGTCGTTCTTTCCACCCACACTTTGGATTGCTAAAATTTCCCGCCCTGATTAATCCCTGTTAACTGTATTCGGAGAGAATGCAGGGAGACATACTGCAATATATTCTGCTCCGTCTGGCCCGGGCGTGCTATATCGAATCCATTCCCCTTTTTCAGTGAGTACACCTTGCCCGGCATTGACTTCTAAGGTGGTCTCCTTTGTTTCTACTTTCAACATACCTTTGAGAACAACGGTATATTCATCAAATTCTGGTGTCTGACCTGGTTCTACCCAGCCAGAGGGACTCTGCATGCGGGCAATGCTGATTCCGGGCGTCTCAGAATTGACATGCCCGAAAAACTCGTCGATCAGTTTGGGTTTATTTCCTGCCGCTTCAATTCTTGTTGGTTGTTCAATGAATTTTGGCATATGATTTTCTCCTTTTTGGCAAGGTGAGTAATTGATAGCAGAGTGTTAATTTTTAGAATCGCTGATCACGTTGTTAAGGCGCACCTGTATAGGGAACGTCCAGGTAATCTTTCGTGTCTGGTATTGTTTTGAGGTAAATGCTCCAGGGACCATCCGCGACGATCTTGAGGGAAAACGTCCCACCAAATGGATGAAAGGCTGTGCCTTTTGACTCAGTGGTATTAGCCAACACGATGGGTTGTACAGATTCGAACCATTGTAGAATCTTTTCTCGTTCATTTGTTGACCCAACATATGGTCGTTGAGCAGTGCCATGCGCAGATAGTTTGAATGTTGGAGATTCTGTTTCCCATTGTATTTTCCACCCGTCTTTAAGGGTGAAAGGTTCTGTCTCTTTCCCTCCCGTCCCGCTAAATGTCATTTCAATATTGGGAGTTTTCGTGTGCTCTGGGGTCTCCTGTGCTGCGCGGCTCAAATCTGAATAATTGAAAGGAGAGGCGATCATCATGATAATGAATGCACTCCATCGTTTGCGTTGAATCCTATGTAGTCGCGTTGTACTCATGGAAATTCAAGTGAACCAAGGAAGAGATTTCAGGGGGCACAGAAGAACTACAGGAATGTATCCCATTGGTGGAATGAGGGGAAGACATTGTTTATCTCGTCATTCTTTTATCCGAATTCCAAGACAGGATGATCTTCTCTCTTTTAGCGATGAAGCCTTTCAGGGTTAGTCCAGGCATTTCGTAGGTATGGAGCACGCGATTCGGTTCGTTGTCGTCTACGCGTAAAGTCTGACTGACTATTTAGGTGGACTTGGGCTTTGAGTATTCTTTTCGAGGATCGCATCTGCTCGGGTTTCAAGTGCGAGCGCTTCTTCTGCGCGGTCCATTTTTCTTAATAATTGAGCATAATTCCTAAGAGCTCGTTCCACTCGAAAATGGCTTTTACCCATTGTTTCCTCAGTGATGGCAATAGCTCGCTGGAAGACAGGGTCGGCATCGGCGTATTGCCCACTGTTCAAATAGAGTACAGCTAAATTATTCAACGGCCCTGATAATCCCGAATGCTCTGGTCCCTCGGCTTTTTCGATAATACCGATCGCTCGTTGAATGATCGGAATGGCTTGTTCGGTTTGGTTTTGGAGACGATGGATTTCCGCGAGTTGATTGAGCGTGATGGCGACTCGAGGATGTTCTTTGCCAAATCCTTCTTCGGTAATCGTGACCATGCGCTCTAATAACGGAATGGCTTTGGTGAGCTGTTTGGCCGAGCTGTAGAGTAAGGCCAAATTATTGAGACTGCCAAGCAAATTTGGATTCGTAGGGCCGAGTTGCTTTTCTTTAATCTTCAGGGCACGGAGAAGCAACGTTTCGGCTTGATCATATTTTTCCTGGGCTCGATAGAGGAGTGCCAGATTGTTGAGAGGCTCCACAAGTTTTGGCGACTCAGGCTCATTAGTTTGTTCAGCACTCGCGAGGACGCGCTTGAGATAGGGCTCAGCATTGTCGAATTGAGATTGTCGAACAAAGAGGCCGGCCAAATTTTCCACGTCATGAATCGTTTCTGGGTCATCAGGTCCTTGGGACTTTTCGCGGATGGCTAAGGCTCGTTCGAAATGTTGCTGCGCCTCGTCGAATTTCTTTTGTGTGACATACAAGGCTCCCAGATTACTGAGACTCACGGCGAGTCCTGTCGTATCGGGGTTGGGTGCGTTTTCATGGATGGCCACGGTTTTCTGGAGTAAGTCTTCAGCTTCCTCTGGTGCACCCTTGGCATTATGCAGAATCGCGAGATTCGTCAGGGATTGAATGAGTCGTGGATCTTGATTGCCAAATTGCTCAGCGAGTGTAAGCGCACTTTGTAATTCTTTTTCGGCCTCAGGGAATTTCCCCTGTTCCATGAGGGTTCTGCCTTGTTCGGTGTGGAGGTCCCATGGTTCTTTGGGTTCGGAACAGCTGAGAACGCTGAAGCAGAGTAGGGTGAGTGAAAGAGGAACGATAAATTTTACGCATATCTTGCTACTATGAAGCATTGGGGATATCCATATTCTTGTAAGATGTCATTGAGGATAGAAGATTGTGAACTTGGGTACGATTGTACTGGAGGCGTTGGGAGCTTGCCAAACGGCTCAGTGTTTTTATCCCTGAGGAGTCAAAACAGAGGGAGTTGTGTGGGGCCTGGTCGTCGGAATGTATTGGGGATTGGTGCCTCTGGTACAGTTGGGAATCCGAGTTGTTTATAGGTCTGTTCAAAGAGTTGGAAAATGACGTGCCAGGTGGTGCCTTGACCTTGATGTCGTTTGAAAAAGCCGCGTTCTCCTGTTTGGCCATGACGAACTTCCTTGAGTTTTTTCAGAATTTTCTGAATCCGATCAGGAAAATGGTGGGTCATCCTCTTGATAAAGACCTTCTCCACATTTTCGTTGAGTCGGAGGAGAATAAATGTGGCATCTTGGGCCCCGGCGTCACGAGCTCGTGAAAGAATGCGGGGGATGTGGTGCTCATTCAGGCCTGGTATGACGGGGGCAATTGAGACGGCAGTCGGGATGCCAGCTTTTGCTAAGGCCTGCAACGTTGCAAACCGTTTAGAGATTGAAGGAGCTTGGGGCTCGACCTTCCGTGCTATCTCATCTGAGTTAAATGGGATGCTCAGATAGACCCGTATCCAAGCGGTCTTCTGTAGTTCTTGTAATAGATCGATATCTCTAGCGAGGAGTGCTGCTTTGGAAATAATCCCTACTGGATTACTATAAGTCGCGCAGGTTTGTAGACAGGCACGAGTGAGCTTGTATTCCGCTTCCAGGGGTTGGTATGGGTCCGTATTGCCAGAAAATACGATGAGTTCATCATTCCAGGAGGATTTCTTGAACGTTTCTTGCAACTTATCTGCGGCGTTGATCTTGACGACGAGTTTTGATTCAAAGTCTGACCAGCCCCGAAACCTCGATATTCGTGAGAAGGCCGCGCATAACAATAGGCGCACGCATGGAAACAGCCTTGATACGGATTAAGACTCCAACGAAAAGGTAAGTCAGGACTGTCATTACGACTGAGTATGGACTTTGATTTTTCTTCAAAAATATCGGGTGCAACGGTAGGAGCAGGTCCGAGGAGTTCACGCACTTCAGAGAGAAATGGGTTAGGAGGGTTGCTAATGAGTTGCATCTTGTGATTGTTGAAATAGATTTCAGATCTGCTACGGCTAGTGAAAACCTGGAAATTGGTAGACTCTCTCGAATCAGATATTCAGCGCCTATGAAGGATTGGTCACCGTAAGCAGGTGAGAATAAATCCTAGGTATGCACTAAGTTGGTACGTTTTTTAGAGTTCGATGGATAAGAATAATGGATCGTCAATGCTAGCAACTTGTTAAGTTTTGTGAAAAACTGTACATTTGCAAATTGTCTGTATTGTAGATTCTACCCTCTCGTGATCCTAGTCAGCCATAAAGAATTCTAAGTTGTGCGTAATTGTTGCCCCCGTAGCTCAGTTGGATAGAGCAGTGGTTTCCTAAACCGCGGGCCGCACGTTCAATTCGTGTCGGGGGCACCATTTACCACCTTGCTTACCCAAATTTCCAAATAAGCTGCATTTTTTATCTAACAGCTGCTGATGCGGATAGGCACGATGCATTCGATGCATACTGTAAGGGACTGTGGCATGCTTGGCGTCTTTATTCTTAGCTTCACTCGAAGTTAACGTTCGGATCTTTCTGCCGGGGTTTTGTGAATTTCTTGCAGTTATTTTTTGATAACGATATGATGTCAAATTGTTTTAATTATTAGGACTTTATGCATTTTTCTTGGTGATTTTCCACTGAAATAGTTTAAGTATTCCTGAAGGTTTCTTGGATTAGTTTGCAAAAGACGAATATTGCTTGAGGAAACCATTCATTCTTCCGATAGAGGCTATATCTTGTTGGGATATCAATCAATATTCTTGGACAATTTATAAACATCTCCTTTACGGAGAAGAGGTGCATTATGCTGGGGATTCTACTTGGTCGAAAAATGAGAACATTGATGGTCCTTCTTTGTTTGGGGGGATTGGTCAGTATTCCTGTATCAAGTTTTGCACAATCTGGAACGGACGTGTCTCAAGCTTCAGCAGCGAAGCGTGCTGAAAGTCGTGCAGAGATAAGAGCCCTGATTGTCGTGGATGATTATATTATCGGACCTGAAGATATTCTAGAAATTAGTGTTTGGCGAAATCCAGATTTGTCTCGGGAAGTCTTCGTCCGCCCAGATGGGCGTATTTCGCTTCCCCTCATTGGTGATGTGAAAGCCGTAGGGTTAACCACTTCGGAGTTGCGTGATCGAATTACGAAAAAACTCAAGGAGTACAAAGAAAACCCCACTGTCGCCATTATTGTGAAGGAAATTAGGAGTTATTACTTCACAGTTCAAGGTGCCATCGGTGGTGGTGGTGAAGGTGGAGGCGGGAAAATTCCGCTACTGAGCCATACGACTCTCGTCCAAGCGATAGGGCTTGCTGGTGGGTTAAGTCCTGATGCAGTGCGGAGTCGGATTACCATCTTTCGGCTAGGACGAAACAGTGAGGCCCCTAAAAAAATTGTCGTGAATTATGACGAAATCATTTTACGCGGTGGGGAAAATATCGTATTGAAACCTGGGGATACCATCGTGGTGCCGTCTGAGACCATGGTCCTCCTTCCTTAAATGCGTAGTAGTAATTTTTTATCTGACGGAGATATATGGTGATTTCTCATTCAGTGATCAAAACTGTTTTGTTGATATGTTCATTCTCCATTATGCTGAGTGGATGTTTTCCGCCCAATGTGATTGTCCCACCAGGTCCGCCTGAAGAAGGCTTTGTGTTAGGACCAGAAGATGTCATTGATGTGGTGGTGTGGAAAAATCCTGACCTGTCGAGGCAAGTGGTGATTCGCCCAGATGGTAACATTTCCCTTCCCCTTATCGGCGATGTCCGGTCAAGCGGGATGACGGCGAACCAACTGGCTAGTGATATTGCCATACGGTTTAAGGCGTTTAAGGAGAATCCTTCGGTGTCAGTCAATGTCCTTGAGGTGAATAGTTATTATGTGTTTGTGGTAGGTGAAGTGAATACTCCTGGAAAACTGCCCTTGAAATCTTATACGACAATTCTCCAAGCGTTATCCCTTGCTGGGGGATTTACGCAATTTGCCTCACGGAATGATATTCAGGTAGTGCGTAATTTGATCAATGCTGAAGGGACAATCAAGGAATTACGAATCCCTCTCCGTTATGATGATCTGATATCCGAAGAGGGTGGTGTCTATAATCTTACGCTACAATCTGGCGATACCATTGTGATTCCATAGTCATGATGTTGTCTAGCTATTAAAGATCGAATGTGTTGTTTGAGCCTTGATTTCATTTAGATTGAAAGTTGCAATAGAAAAAAATGGCTAATTCTATATTGCCCAAAGGGGCTCATGCAGACAAAGAACAATCGATAGTTATCCTGTCGTATGTCAAGGATATTCTTGATATGGCGATTAGGCGAAAATGGCTCATTATTTCTTTGATGCTAGTTGGTATCGCTGTTGGTGGGACGATGGCGTGGTTCAAAAAGGATGTCTATCGATCAAGCACGGTTATCTTAGTGGAACAACAAAAAATTCATGAAAAATATGTTCCTTCAGTTGTGGGAGGTAGTGCGGCTGAACGGGTTTCGACGATTACCCAACAAGTCTTGAGCCGAACTAATCTTCAGAAGGTGATCGATGAATTTCAATTATCACCAGATGTCGTGAAGCGTGAGGGCTATGAGCCTATTATTAAAGGGTTGAGGAAAAATGTGGTGATTTCGACGAAGGGCAGTCGGGGACAATTAGAAGCCCTGACTATTTCCTTTGCACATGAAGATCCACTGGTCGCGATGAAGGTGACCTCAAAATTAGCCTCTCAATATATTGACGGCAATATTAAAATGCGCGAGCAGTTTATTGAGGGTGCCACGGAGTTTTTGGAGCAAGAGTTGGTTGTCGCCAAAGCGGCGCTGGATGAGAAGGAACAAGTCCTATCCGAATACAAGATGCGATATATAGGAGAATTACCCGCTCAATTAGACACCAATCTTCGTACGCTTGACCGGTTACAGTTGGAAAAAATACGTATTCAAGAATCACTCAATGAAATAAATTCCCGCTTAGAATTATTACAACAGTCGATCAGAGATTATGGCTCTAATCCAACGCTCCTTGAAGGTCAAACTACAGGGAGGCGTGGAGATCCGTTGGTCATACAGTTATCTGAACTCAAGAACGAATTGAAAAAACTAGCCAGTGAGTTTACGGATGCGTATCCCGATGTGGCGTCGTTAAAACATCAAATAAAGTCACTCGAAGAACAGATTGCTCAGCGAGGCGAACCAAGTGAGGAGCTTACATCTTCGGCGATGCCATTTGATCCATATTTGGCAGAACTCAAAGACGAGCGGAATGAATTGAAGCTGCAAGTCGCCCAATTGAGATCCCAATTAAAACGAACCGCGGCTTCTATGGCTGATTTTGAAGGTCGGATTGAGCGGACCCCAGAGCGCGAGCAAGAATTATTGGGACTCGAGCGGAATTATGGGAATATGGTTGATAATTATCAACATCTTCATCAGAAGCAGATCAATGCCAGTATCTCCCAAAATCTTGATACACGTCAAAAAGGCGAAAGATTTCGGATTTTGGATCCCGCCAATTTGCCGTCGAAGCCGGAAGGGCTACGTCGCGAATTGATTGCACTCATGGGCCTGATGGGCGGAGTGGGATCGGGATTTGGTTTGGCATTTCTGTTGGATCTCTTGTCGCCGACATTTCGGCGTTCTGATGATGTTGAGGTCTCTTTAGGATTTCCGTTGCTTGCCACGATACCCAGTTTCAAAATGGTCTATGGTAAGTCAATGAAGATGTTGCCAGGTATAGCAGGCCCGCCCTTGGAGACAAATGGAAAGACAAAAGATTTTGGTAAGAGAGGGTACTCCTCTTTCGAAGGAACGGGAAAATCACCGTCGATGTTCTCTGGGAAAACTGCATCGACTAATGATTTCCCTAAGCCATATAATTTAGTAGCAAAGTGGCGTCCTGAATCTGTGGTGTCCGAGCAATTTCGTGTGGCCGCTACGCGTTTAGATTTATTGGTTGATAGCCCGATGGGGAATGTGGTGCTTATTTCAAGTGCCATGCAGGGAGAAGGCAAAACTTCAACGGCGGCGAATCTTGCTTACACGCTCGCGCGTGATCTTGATGAGCCAACGCTCGTGATTGATTGTGATTACAAACGTCCCAATCTCCATAATGTATTGTCGTTACAACAGTATCCAGGAGTAGCCGAGTATTTAGCTGGAGACCTTCCACTAGAGTCGTGTTTTCAGAAAATTGAAGATTTGCCCTTATGGGGTTTGGCTGTTGGGAATTTGGAGGTCAACGCGGTTTCCTTATCCAAATTGCATCTTTTGTCTGCGCTCATTGATTCAGTGAAATCGCAGTATCGATTTGTCATTTTGGATGGTCCTCCAATTCTCCCGTTAGCGGATATTAATGTGCTAAGCGGGCTTGCAGGCTATGTGCTCATGGTCGTCCGTTCAGGTGTCACCCCCAAGGATGTCGTTCAAAAAGCCACTGCCATGCTGCAAGGCTCACATGTCACGCGGATGTTACTAACCGATGCCTGGTCTGAGGGTGTTCCCTATTATGTTCGTCACGGGTATTATGCCGCACCCTATGCCCTCTCCAACTCTGAATAAACGAGGCAATACCTCGATTTCGATTTCCCCATCATCATGCTGAGCTCAGGTGGTTTCAATCAGCCTCTCTCTAAAAAGCGGACTCCTTACAAATGGTTTGGGTTTAAAAAGCGCGTCTTAATTTTAGGCGACGGAAAACTCGCGCATGATTTAGCCAGAGTGTTGGTGTATGATCGGTCGCATCGATATGAGGTTGTGGGTGTTCTTTCAAGAAATCCCGCTCGAGTTGGAACGCATGTAGTCAATCCGACAATCATTGGCACAGTCGACCAATTATATGAACTATCGGAATATCATCAAGTACAAAGTATCGCGGTTTGCGTAGAAGATCGGCGAGGATCGATGCCGTTGGATGCATTATTGGACGTCAAATCAATGGGGATAGAGGTGGTCGATGGGCATCGCATGTATGAGGAGGAATGCGGGCGCTTGTCTATCGATGAGCTGAAGCCCAGTTTTTTAATTTTTTCGTCAGGCTTTGAGCGTAAACCAGGCATTATGGTGATAAAGCGGATTGGAGACATCGTAGGAGCTCTGCTCGGTCTTGTCTTCTTAGCTCCGCTGATGAGTGTGATTGCCCTGTGTATCAAATGGGATTCTGCTGGACCTGTGCTCTATCGCCAGACGCGTGTGGGTCTTCATGGATACCCATATGTGCTTCTCAAATTTCGATCGATGAGGCAAGATGCGGAAGCGGATGGTGTGCAATGGGCAGCGCAGGGTGATGCTCGTGTGACGCGACTAGGTTATTGGTTACGGAAACTTCGCTTGGATGAATTGCCGCAGTTCATTAATGTGCTAAAAGGCGAAATGAGTCTCGTCGGCCCAAGGCCGGAGCGTCCGCATTTCGTGCACGATCTCAGAACACAAATTCCTTATTATGATTTGCGACATACAGTTCGACCAGGAATTACAGGATGGGCTCAAGCATGTTTCCAATATGCGGCTTCGTTGGAGGACTCGCATGTCAAACTGCAATACGATCTTTACTACGTGAAAAATTTATCGTTGTATTTAGATTTGAAAATTTTATTACGCACCATTCGTGTTGTGCTGCGTGGAAGTGGGGCCCGATAATACTCATGAAAAAACAACCAATGAAGGACGCTAGGTGTAGAACATGATGCACGGAATCAGTTTTGACATCGAAGAGCATTTTCAAGTGGCAGCATTTGATTCAGCGGCGCGCCGGCGTCATTGGGAGACGCAAGAGAGCCGCGTAGAGCGAAACACGCAAGTCATTCTCGACGTGTTAGAGCAGCGGGGAATCAAAGCGACAATGTTTGTCTTGGGTTGGGTCGCAGAAAGGAATAAGCCCTTAGTAAAGCGCATGGTAGCTGCCGGGCATGAACTGGCTTCCCATGGATATGGGCATGAGCTCATTACGGCACAACATCCAAATACCTTTCGCGAAGATATCAGGCGGGCCAAAAAAATTCTTGAGGACATTAGCGGGAAACCTGTATTGGGTTATCGTGCGCCCACATTTTCCATCACGAAAGAAACGGAATGGGCTTTGCCTATCTTAGTGGAAGAAGGGTATCGCTACGATTCGAGTATCGTACCAATTGTGCATGACTATTATGGAATTCCTGGCGCTCAATCATCCATTCATACCCTCGATACCGATTCCGGACCTATTGTCGAAGTGCCGCCATCGACCTGCAAATTGGCCGGGTTTACACTACCAGTGGCTGGCGGGGGGTATTTCCGATTGTTTCCTTATCCGATTCTCAAAAGGCTGTTGCGCCGAGTTGAAGCCCAAGGTCAGCCCCTTATTATGTACTTGCATCCATGGGAACTCGATCCTGGACAGCCTCGTATGCGTGGATCCGCGCTCTCTCAATTTCGACATTATCTCAACCTGGACAAAGTCCACGGTCGCCTCACGCAACTCATCAATGATTTTTCCTTTGGTCCCATCCAAGCACTATTGCCTAGTTAAGCGATAGCTTTTGCTGCAGTTTCAATCGGAAAAAATATTAGGTCCGTTAAGAGTAATTGATTTGATCTCAAGCGAGTGGTAAATCCACTTGAATGAACTGTGCAATCTTTGGTGGGGATTAGGCGAAGTCTTGGCATATTGAGGATGAAAGAAGAGCTACGGGTATCCGAGATGACAGCCTCAATAGGACCCTCATGCTCATGCCAAAAAGAAGGTTTGTGAGTGGATCTTTGGATATTTGGTAAGCCCGAAATTATTATTTAGTAGCCATGGATGTTAGAGAACTCCATTCGTATTGATTGTCGTAGAGGTGAATTCAAAGTTGAAGTGCAACACTGGGAATTTGTGCCAGGACTTCCGCCGGTGTACGGAACTGAAGGCGTTTGCGTGGCCGATGATTGAGTAAGGCCGTCGCCCGGGCCACGGCTTGATGACTAATTGTAGAGAAATCACTGCCCTTGGGGAAGAACTCTCGCAAGAGGCCATTGGTATTCTCATTGCTGCCTCGCTCCCAGGCCGCATACGGATGGGCAAAATACACCTTGAGGCCTAAGGCGGTTTCTAATCGCTTGAAATGCGCGAATTCGACCCCATTATCGGCGGTCAGCGTCCGCCGCAAGGACGGGGGAAAACCTCGGAGTACGCGAATCGTCCCTGCGGCAAAAACGTCCGCCCGTTTATTGGCCAATTTGGCCACGCAAACATAGCCCGATTTGCGTTCAACATGGGTGGCCAGAAAGCCGCCTCCAGCTTTGCTTCCTTCAACCGTATCGCTTTCCCAATCGCCAAACCGGTGGCGACGCTCGACGATAGCCGGGCGCGCATCAATGCCCACTCGATCATCCGGCCAAGGCCGCGTTCGCTTGCTCCCGTAGCGCCGACGCCGTTTCCCGTGCTGGCGTAAACACTGATACCACTGTCCGCCGCTGAGACGATCCTGGGCCAGCCAGGTATAAATGGTTTAATGGGAAATGAACACGGGGATGTGAGACGGGTGTTCTTGGCGTAACCGCCCACAATTTGTTCAGGAGAATACGTGGCGGATAACTTCATGCGGATATACGCCGCTAAGGTCGGATGAGCCATGCGTGTCGGACGACGAGCGATCTGCCGTCGCTTGACGGCTTGAGGGTGGGCAGCCCAACCATCATAGTCGGGACCCACCGGGCAACGGTTCCGCCGCACTTCTCGAGCAATGGTGCTGGGGCTTCGGGCTAATCGTCGCGCAATCTCTCTTAGCGAGAGTTGAGCGCCTCGCATGTGGCCAAGGCTCACTCGCTCTTGAAGGGTCAGTTGGGTGTAGGATGGAATGAAGCTCCTCTCGGTTCATCATGAAAATTCGCCTCACTGTACCGCATTCTTACACCGAAGCTTCAGCGATTCTCCCAAGAAAGTGTTGCACTTCGAACTTGAATTCAAGAAATAAGTCCACATAATAGGTTCCTGACACCTATAGAGGTGGAGTTATTGTGGGTTTCTGGTTTGTTTGCGTGGGTCTGTGGATTGACTGCTAAGTGCTTGGCTGTGGATTGAGATTTTGGAGTCGTTGAAGAGGAGTCGTCCATGCTTGAACTGTCTCCAGAAAATACGGATCAGTCGTAGGGGAGCGCAAATGCTGTGCGAAAAAAAAGGAGGTGAGGATATATCCTCACCTCCTTTTGGGGCCAGAGCTAGTTGTGCCTAGTTGGTTATCTTGTACTGTTGCTTACTTCTTGAACCGTCTCCAGAGGCCTAAGCCCACAAGTCCGCTGCCCATGAGCAACATGGTGCCTGGTTCAGGAACAACTGGATTAGCAACTGGAGTGTTGGTTGAAGAGAATGCGACCAACATTTGCCCTGATCGATCAGCACTAAAGCTCCATGCAAATGTAGTTGCGTCTAAGCCAGCTACGCTTGATGTTAAGGTTCCCGACCCGACAATGGTCAGATTGGCCGCAGTCTGATTTGTGATGTTTATTGAAGTCAAATTAAATTGAAATCCACCTGGAGCAACACTCCACAATGGGTTATTTGGATTAAAGGGATTAATCTGAAAGTTGTTGAATGTTGCCATCGTCGCAAATGCGCCAACACCATTGGCAGCAAAGTCACCAGTAGCTGCTGTAACAATAGATGGGTTATTGAAGTTGACAACATTGGTTGTGGAGAGATCTAGAGTGGCATCAACTGTTCCACCGAATGCAATGTCACCTGCAATAGGCACAGCATGGGCAGACGCCGCAAGGCCGAGTACCAAAGCTGCAGTAGCAGCCATGATTGTTTTCTTAAATCCGTTCATAAAACCTCCTTGTGAAAATAAAGACTGATTATTTTTTCTAGGTTCTTCAAGTTGATGAAGTTCCATTGCTCTTAGATGATGTTTCATCATTTTATATTTATAAAGCAAACGTTATACCATAGTTTGTTTTTTGTGGGCACTTTGTTGTTTGTTTATGTAAAGTTTAATAAAAACAAATACTTGTGTGATTTTTTTTATAATCTTAGAGGGAGGTATCGTGCCTGTTAAATCACCTGATTGTTAAAAATTCTGACTATTTTCAGTGACAAATCCTCCTTGATTTAACCATTTTGGACAGTTGTCCTGTTATATGGTGAGGGGATTCTTCGTGTCGTTGTCTATTCTTGCACATTCATATTCATTTTCTTTAGTAAAAACAAGTTATTAGAGATGAAGTTTTAGATAGATTGGTCTTCCTCATTTTGGAGTCAGTCTTGTTCGCGAGATAATCTTGTGATTTTCGGTCCCTCTAGAAAGTGTCAGTTTACTTTACACTTAAAAGTTAAGCAAAAACAATATGTTATGCATTGTTGTATGGATTGGAATTTGAGGTATTTTGTCTGACTTGAACGCTCTGTGTTCATTTTGAGAAGACTTGACCGCATGCTTCCCATAAACCGGGTGATGTGCGGTCGTCCCTTGAATTCCATGATCGGGTGTTTCTGGGTTGAGACATCCTAAAAAGTTTGGTTTTCCGATCCCTACTTTTTCGAAAATTACGGTGCCTGTGTGGAAACAGCTTAGTGGCATAGGATGTTGTTTCTTCCCATGCAGGATGAATGACTCGAAAGCATTCATGGTTCATGAGTCTGGGGCATAAGTGATATCAGCGTTCTACGCCATCGGCGGCCTTCGGCACGCAAGAATTTTTGCTTTTTTGAGGACTTCCAATTCGGGCGATGCCGTGTAGCCAAGTGATTTGAGCTGATCCTGTGAATACGCTCACTCCGGATGGGTGCTGGCACAGAGAGTCAGCTTCAAGGCTTGGCGAGGCATGTGGCTGTTTGCACACATGGCGCGAAAAAATTGGACAAGGAAAGACTGGGAAATAGGGTTACTTGCCTGAATGGCTTTAAGGTGTTAGCGGGCAGACAATGAATTGGAAATGCGCGGAGATTGTTAATAAAAAACCCGGGTGAGGATTTTCCTCGCCCGGGTTTTTCGTCCGGCTAGAAGGTCTAGCTGGAAATACTTGACTGCTTATTTCTTGAATCGTCTCCAGACTCCTAAGCCCAAGAGCCCGCTACCCATTAACATCATGGTGCCTGGTTCTGGGACGGCGTTGATTTGAGCATCTGTACTCGTCACCGTGTTGTTGGCGTCATGTGTAATGGTCGCTATCATGGTTAATGAATATGGTGTGGCAGATGCGAAAGGAGCGCCACCAACTGTGCTAAAGGTTCCTTCACCGTTTAGTGAACCTAATAAGGTGCCCATACCAAAGTCAGCATTGGTCGCGTCTGCGTAGAAATCGATAACAACATTCTGAGCATTGGTACCTGAAAGGCCAAAGTTAAATCCCTGGACAATGCCACCTGTGAACCCTCCTGCTGTGAGTTCGACAGTTAATGTTCCGGGGCCTGTGGACGTCGTAGCAAGAGCGGAAAGGTCTATCAAAGGCGCGGAAGTCGTCCCGCCAACCAATCCAGTGATTTGGTTAATCTCAAAGTTTCCAACATTACCGCCAACAAGAGATAAATATGTGGCCTGGTTCGCGTTGCCAAAGCATCCTACATCACCTGCGCAGGTTACGGTGTCGACACCACTGCTCAACCGCAGCATGATTGCAGAGGCGGTAGATACTGAAGTCATTAATAACACTGCAGCCATCGAAGCAAGAACTAATTTTTTACGAATACTCATAAAACCTCCTTTTGGTTCGTGATGCTCTAGTAAATTTTTCGGAAACTTTTTGTATGAAGTTTCATACTGATTTAGTCATATCGCAAGCACGATGCCATGTTGAAATTTTAGGTGAGGCCTGAGGCTATTTAATAGAAATGCCAATTAAATCAATGCATTGTGGGATTTATTTTCTCGCCTTCACGCGAGAAGCACGTCATTTAAATTCTCAAGGTTGATTAATCTTCTGACTTTTTTAGAGCGTAAATTTTTCTGCTTTAAGCCCATTTCACCCACGTCGATATTTACAGATTGAGTCAATCGATTTTGATACGGTTTGTTGTTTCACGTTACGTTATAATTTATTCGTAAAATCAGGCTGTTAGAGGGGATTAATTGACGGATTTACGGTGTCGGTATTGGAGACAGGTCTTTTCTTTTGATCATTTTGAAGCTTCTGTCATTATGACGGCTGTATCGGTCTATTGATGGCCGGTCATGACCAGTGGGTTGTTTTTGAAACGTGAGAGAAAGCGTACGCTACCGAAGCTCTTCGGTTCCGATTCAGTGCGAATCACTTGGAAAAATTACTTGGCAAATGATGTTGTTTTTCTCGAGGCAGTAAGGCTATGGAGGAAACCCTCTGATTTAGTTCGAATTCAGCATTTTGCTGTAGGTTCCAGGAGACTGTTGTTCTTTTTGAATTGTGTGAATAGTCCAGTGAGGTATCGATGTTCGTGAAGGTTTTTCGTTCTTGGACTTTGTTGTTGTGATTGAAATGTTTACGATAGGCCCCTGGTGTTACTGGTGAAAGATGATTTAATAGAAAAATTGTAGTTCGGTTTTGAACGAAAGGGTGACTATGCGTCGTTGGAGGCTTTTACAAGAGATTGCTGTGGTGTGTGGGATTTCGGTGGGATTGTTTTCAGTGAATCCTGCTGTGGCTGCTTTGAGCTTAAACACCTCCTTTACTACGACAGGAACATATACGGATAACTTGTTTTTTCAGAATGTGGATACAGAAGAGGATTTTGGCACTCTTGTTGGACCAGATGTGACGCTTCTGTTTGAGAATGCTGACATTGTGATTGGCGCCACGTATACAGGGCGGTTGTCTCTCTTTGCCAATAATACTGATGCGAATCGCTATAATCAAAATGCCGATATCATTTTGGATCTTCCATTTTTGACGAAACAATATCGAGGGTTAACGGTGACTATTGATGAAAACATGAGTTTTACTCCTCAGTTAGATGCATTTGCCTTGTCAGAGGCCGAGAATGCGTCGAGGACACCGGGTGCAAACCCTGGATTAGGTGGAAGTCGTTCGTCGGGGGGAACAACGGGAAATAGTGCAGGAGCTGGCAGCGCTGGAGGGTCAAGCGGAGTGGGCGGAGGTAGCTTGGGAGGCAGCGGGGTCGGGGGAACTGGAGGGACACAAGGGGTGTTTACCAGGCGAGCGAGTGCCTTTCTTAACAATGCCGGGTTGACACTTGGTTATACTTGGAGTCCTCGAGTCAACACTACGCTTGCTTATGCGAATCAATACCGCCATTTTTTTTCTAAGGGCTTTCAGGATTCTTTGACGCATACAGGGACATTTTCTGCGCCCTTCCAAGTGACTGAATTTATCAGCGTGGAACCGTCCTATGCGTATCGCCAAACAGATTTTCTAGGGAAATCGACAGCAAACACGACTGCGGATCGTATCATCTCCCATACTGCCCGGTTAGGTCTGACTCATTTTTTCACTCCGACATTTTCCGGTACGATTTCGGGAGGAATGTCATTCGTCAAACAAGTGGGTGCGACTGAGATGATTACATTGGCTGGGGGAGGGACGCAGGAGCGAGAGCTTGGGAGTAAGTATGTAGGGAGTTTTGTTGGGCATGCTATTCTTGATAAATCATTTCAGCGCGGAACAATGAGCCTGTCAGGTTCTCAAGCTATTGGGAGTGGAGGAGGCTTGGCGTCCCAGGCATCTCGGACTCGAACAGTCACCGGACGAGGAAGTTACTTGCTGACGCCTCGTATGGAAACATTTGCTTCTGTTGGTTGGGCAGAAAATGTTTCGATTGACGGTGATGCCTTTGATTCGACGACCTACCGGGCGCAGGCTGGTTTGAGTTATTCCTTCTATTCGTGGTTATACGGCGATGTGTCTTATTCTCGAATTGATCAACGTTCCAAGGGGACGGCTGCGAGTGACGTGGTCGTGAACCAAGGGTTTTTAAGTTTGACTGCTATTGCCGATCCCTGGTTTTTGTATCGGTAGAGGTTCGTGAGGAGGCTTTTCGATTCTTGATGGTTTTGGAATTTTTGTAGCGTCTTTTTTGATCCTGTTAGTTTTTCCGTCCATGGGACTTCCAGAGTTTTTTTGTCTAAGGTTGTTTGTGAATTTCTCTAAACATTTCGTGTAGCCGTTTGAGGATGTTGATGGATATTGTTCCTCTAGATGAAAGTCGAGATTTGTCTCTATGGGAAGACTTTGTCGCATCGCATTCGCAAGCGACGAACTATCATCAACTTGGGTGGAAGACGGTTATCGAGCGAAGTTTTGGTCATGCGACCCGCTATCTTATGGCGATGAATGATGGAGTTGTCGTGGGCATTCTACCCTTAGCCATCTTGAAAAGTCGGTTGTTTGGTCGGAGTGTAGTGTCATTGCCATTTTTGAATTATGGTGGCCTTTTAGCTCATGACGAGAATGTCGAAGAAGGACTAGTATCTGCTGCGTCACAGCTTGCGATTGATGAAGGGGCCGAATCGGTTGAGTTGCGCCATAGTGTGGCTCATGGTTTAGGGTTAGTCCCCAAGGAGCATAAAGTCTCGATGTTGTTGCCTTTGGCCTCAGATACTGACGCACAGTGGAAACAGCTTGACGCCAAAGTGCGTAATCAAATTCGAAAGGCTGGAAAATCCGGACTGACTGTTGAGATTGGTGGTACAGAACTCCTCGATGACTTCTATGCGATGTTCGCGAGGAATATGCGTGATCTTGGCACACCCGTCTACGGACGTATTTTCTTTGAAACGATCCTTGATGTGTTCCCTTTACATACCAGAATTTTTGTTGTGAAATCTCAAGAGACACCTGTAGCAGCAGGGTTGAGCAGTATTTTCAATGAGACAATGGAGATCCCATGGGCAGGGTCTCTTGTTGAGTATCGTTCGCTGTGTCCCAATATGTTGCTGTATTGGGAAGCCATTCAATTTGGGATTCAACATGGCATGAACGTATTTGATTTTGGACGTAGCACACCTGGAGAGGGGACCTATCGATTTAAGACGCAATGGGGAGCTAAGGCTTCCCCTCTCGTTTGGGAATATTGGATGAAAGACAGCAGACCCCTTCCGAACATTAGCCCTACCAACGCGAAGTTTGCCTTAGCAATAAAGTTGTGGAAGAAACTCCCATTATCTGTGGCGAATCTTCTTGGACCCCCTATTGTTCGATCTATTCCATGACTTTTCCGAGTCAGTGAATGCCAAGAGCGTATTGTTCTTGAGTATAGCTTTCTGACTCATTTTCAATATAATGCATTCGACATGTTTTTTTAACGTGTGTTGTTAGAGATGGCGGAGCAGATAGGTAGAGCTGTATTCATGGATGTACGAATTTGAAGAACGAAGATTCCACAACGGGTAGTAAACATTTTTAGCCGGTTTTTTGTGCCGGTATCACCTTCACTGATCATGTAAAGCGGTAATTTTAGTTTCGGTTTCTTCCGATCGAAAGAATGCACCGATAGTTGATGCGAGTGAACGTTCAACTTGATTGTCTTCTGTCTTCATTTCCTGACATTGGAAATTTCTATGCCATGAAGCTTCCATTTTCCTAGTATGAGCGTCTCACCCTCTTCTCATCTACAAGAGCTCGAAGCTGAGAGCATCTACCTCTTTCGCGAAGTTGTCGCGGAATGTGAGCGTCCGGTGATGCTCTATTCGATCGGTAAAGATTCATCGGTCCTGCTGCATCTCGCCCGCAAGGCCTTTTTCCCCTCAAAGCTCCCCTTTCCCCTTTTACATGTGGATACGACCTGGAAGTTCTCTGAAATGATCGAGTTTAGAGGAAAAATCATCAAAGACTATGACCTAGATTTACTTGTGCATACGAATCCAAACGGATTGAAACAAGGCGTGAGCCCTATCACGCATGGATCATCGCTGTACACGGATGTCATGAAAACAGAGGCTCTGAAACAAGCATTGGAGAAGTATGGATTTGATGCCGCATTTGGCGGGGCACGGAGAGATGAAGAAGCTTCGCGAGCCAAAGAGCGAATGCTGTCGTTTCGTACGGCAACCCATCATTGGGATCCTAAAAGACAGCGTCCAGAGTTATGGAATATCTTTAATACACGAGTTCGCAAGGGGGAAAGTCTTCGGGCATTTCCGTTGTCGAATTGGACTGAGTTGGATGTTTGGGAATATATTCAACAGGAGGCGATTCCCGTCGTCCCCCTCTATTTTGCGAAAGAACGACCAATCGTTGAGCGAGACGGTATGTTAGTGATGGTGGATGATCAACGTCTTCCGCTTTTCCCAAATGAACAACCGGAGATGCGTTCTGTTAGATTTCGCACGCTTGGGTGTTATCCGTTGACGGGAGCCATTGAATCCACAGCTGCCACGTTACCAGAGATCATTCAAGAAATGGCACATACCAGAACTTCGGAACGCCAAGGGCGTCTGATTGATCGCGATGCGATCGGTTCAATGGAGAAAAAGAAGCAAGAGGGGTATTTCTGATGCCCCCTTTCAAATCTGATGTGACTCCCAATACTGAGTCTATTCCCCCACCCTCTGCAGGGCCGGACCTCTTACGCTTCATGACGTGTGGAAGTGTGGATGATGGAAAAAGTACTCTCATTGGACGATTACTGTGGGACTCTAAACTGGTCTTGGACGATCAAGTTGCCACACTCGAAACGGAAAGCAAGCGGGTGGGCACTCAGCATGGGGACATTGATTTTGCCTTGCTTGTGGATGGCCTTCAAGCTGAGCGTTTGCAGGGCATTACGATTGATGTCGCCTATCGATTTTTTGCCACCGAAAAGCGAAGGTTTATTGTGGCTGATACCCCCGGTCACGAACAATATACCCGCAATATGGCGACTGGAGCTGCGACTGTTGATCTGGCAGTGATGATGATAGACGCTCGCAAGGGTCTGCTGACACAGACGATGCGGCATAGTTACATCCTCTCGTTGTTAGGTGTCACGCACGTCGTGCTTGCGATCAATAAAATGGACTTGGTGGACTATTCAGGAGTGCAATTTGACGACATCAAGACTCAATACGAAGCGTTCTCCCGCTCCTTAGGTTTACATGACGTAGTGGCGATCCCTGTCTCGGCGTTGAAAGGCGACAATATTCTTGATCGGAGCGTCAAGACTCCCTGGTACCATGGGCCAACTCTCATGGGCCAATTAGAAACCGTGGCCATTCATCAAGACTTGACGACCAAACCTTTCCGAATGCCAGTACAGTGGGTCAACCGACCTCATCTCGATTTCCGGGGTTTTTCCGGAACGATTGTGAGTGGAAGGATTAGGCCCGGAGATCACGTGGTTGTGCCGTCTTCTGGGCAAATGAATATCGTTGAACGGATCGTGACATTTGATGGCGAACTCGACTCTGCTGCGGCGGGCCAAGCCGTGACCTTGACGTTACAGGATGAAGTTGACATCAGTCGTGGTGAATTACTTAGTGATCCACGCGTGCGTCCAGCCACTGCTGATCAGTTCGAAGCGAAACTCATCTGGATGCATGAAGAGCCATTACTCCCTGGTCGGCCGTATTTCATCAAGATGGGATTTCAGACGCGAACGGCACAAGTCAGTGCATTGAAATATAAGGTCAATGTCAATACTTTGGAGCATCTTGCCACGAAAACATTGGAATTAAACGATATCGGCATCTGCAACCTTTCGTTGGATGCTCCGGTGTCCTTCGATCCGTATCAGGAAAATCGACGGACCGGTTCCTTTATCCTGATTGATCGTTTTACCAATGAGACCATCGCTGCGGGGATGATCGATTTTGCCTTGCGTCGGGCTGACAATATCCATTGGCAGTCAGTGACGATTCATAAAGCTGCGAGGGCCAAATTGAAAGGGCAGATGCCCTTCATTCTCTGGTTTACCGGCCTGTCGGGTTCTGGGAAATCGTCGATCGCCAATCTGGTAGAAAAGAAATTGCATTCACAGGGACGACATACCTATTTGCTGGATGGTGATAATGTGCGACATGGCCTGAATCGAGACTTAGGTTTCACCGATGCGGATCGAGTGGAAAACATTCGTCGTGTGTCGGAGACAGCCAAATTGATGCTTGATGCTGGGATGATTGTCCTGGTCTCGTTTATTTCGCCATTCCAGAGTGAACGAGAGATGGCCCGTCGCATGGTAGAAGATGAAGAATTCTTAGAAGTGTTTATTGATACGCCCTTAGAGGAGTGCGAACGTCGCGACGTGAAGGGCCTCTATAAAAAAGCCCGTGCTGGTCACATTAAAAATTTTACGGGCATAGATTCGCCGTATGAACGCCCGGAAGGCGCCGAAGTCATTATTCATGGAGCAGATGAGACTCCAGAACAGGCGGCACTTATCATTGTCCAAGAATTGAATCGTAGAGGGCTCTTGTCGATTAACTGACCTCCCGGATTTTTTTGATCCTTCCAACTAGCTACCAATATTGATTCTCATAGAATGTGTATGAGGCATGTTTGCGAGATATTCAAGTTCACGCAGGGCTTCGTCTATCCTAATGCTATATGTTCAATGCGAAATAGCAGATATCAGAGATCTTCCGTTATGGCGTGGTGCTAGAAACTTCTGGGTACGCATTACCTGAGCGAGCTTTTTGTAGGGGAGGAGTATCAATTGTTTATAATGATTGAATGGTTGTTGTAGATCTTTTAATTTGGCTTGAACCAGATTCTGATGATGGAAATTTACTGCTTGCGCCTCACCCATTTTATCAGGATCGGGGGACGCCTATTGCCTAGCGATCTTGTGCTCAAGGTGTTGTCAGAGCGTGGGGATCAATTGACGTCCTCACGTTTCACGAAGGACGTAACGTTGACTATCCAGACGGCAGTATTGACCGAAGACCAGCTTGGCTATTTCTTTGCAACGTTCGGCCGGGATTTTCATGGAAGAAGTTAGTCTGTGACAGTCTTTTGTGTGCAAAGGTATACATTCTTTTATCTCAGACTACCAATATTTTTTTAGCATTTTTGCCTGTGCATGGCCTATGAGCATGTGCCAAGGACTGCTTCAGTCCAAGCTAGTGATTTTCTGGCACGTGCTAAACTTAGCCGTCGGCTGTGTTTTGCTGGGCGTAAGGTACATTAAAAGGTTTACTGAAAAATGAGACGAGCTCTGGAGAAATTTTCACAGGAATCATTCGATGTTCTGGTCATTGGGGGAGGAATATATGGCGCAAGTGTAGCGAGAGATGCTGCTCTTAGAGGCCTTAACGTAGGTCTTGTCGAGCAGGGTGATTTTGGAAATGGAACATCATCGAATAGCCATAAGATAATCCACGGAGGATTAAGGTATTTGCAGCATGCAGATTTTAGGAGGATGCGAGAATCGATTCGAGAGAGAAGTACTCTTATGCGGATCGCTCCTCATCTTGTGTCTCCCATGCCTTTTCTTATTCCAACGTACCATTCTTGGTTCCAAGGAAAGTTGTTAATGTCGATTGCTTTAAAGCTGAATGACATCATCGGGTTTGATCGGAATGATGGTTTGTCCGATGAGAAGAATTTTCCTAAAGGTCGAGTGATTTCAAAATCAGAATGTTTGCAGTTATGTCCTAGTCTTGATCCCGAAGGATTAACGGGGGGGGCATTATTCTATGATGGACAGGTTGGCAATCCTGAGCGATTTATTTTGGACACTCTTTTTTCGGCTTCAGGAGCGGGTGCACGTTTAATGAATTATGCACAAGTAAAAGGAATAATTCGAGGTCCTGATGGTCTCATGGACATAAAAGTTCAGGACTCTATTACTCAAAATATTATCGGGATTCGTTCTCGAATTGTGGTTAATTGTGCTGGGCCATGGGTAGATAAAATTTTAAATGAATGCACGCCAAGTGGTCCGTCATCTGATACGCCACTGCTAAAAGCAATGGTTTTAGTCACGAGATCATTATCAAAATCAGTTGCAGTAGGAGTGCCAGGTAAATTCCAATATAAAGATGAAGAGGCAATTATCAAAAAAGGGCATAGATATTTTTTTATTACCCCGTGGCGAAATCGGTCATTGATTGGGACATTTCAACGCCCATATGATGGAAAGGTTGAAGATTGTGAGGTAACTGACCGAGATATTAATGAATTGCTTGCTGAGGTCAATCTGGCTCTACCAGGAGCCAATCTCGTCCGGGAAGATGTCTATTTTGTTAACAGAGGATTACTACCGCGGTCTGGTCCTGACCAGAAAAACGGTGAAGTTCAGGTCGTGAAGCATTGGCAAATTCATGATCATTCCAAAGAAAATGGGGTAGATGGTCTAATTTCTGTAGTAGGAGTCAAGTGGACGACGGCTCGGGATGTAGCTGAAAAGGTTACTGATTTAGTCCTCAAAAAGCTAGGGAAATTGCCAGTGAGGAGCCAAACAGCCTCATTACCAATTTTCGGTGGGGATATCGTGGGGGGTAATCAATTATTTCGTTCTGCAAAAACTGAAGTAGAGCAAGAGGTAGATGCAGAGGTGCTACAACATCTTGTGCAAACGTATGGTTCCAACTTTAAGGATCTTCTTTCTTACGGTCATGAAAGGCGGACTTGGCTTGAGCGGGTATGCCAAGAAGTTCCGGTCATTAAAGGAGAAGTCATCCATGCCATTCGCAAAGAAATGGCGCAAAAACTTGAAGATGTGATTTTTCGTCGAACAGATCTGGGAACCGCAGGTTATCCAGGAGATGATTGTTTGAGAACATGTGCCATGATCATGGGGAGTGAATTGGGATGGTCCTCTTCTCACATGGAAGAAGAAATTAAGAGCGTGAAGAATGTGTATGCGAATAGGAGGGTTTTTCAGTGGCGCCCGTTACAAGAAACCTACGTATCTTAATTGTAGCGCCGACTCCTTTTTTTGCTGATCGAGGGTGTCATATTCGGATTCTTGGCGAAATCAAAGCCTTGAAGAGCTTAGGGTGCGCTATTCAGGTCTGTACGTATCATATTGGAAGAGATCTAGTGGGGATTGAAACAGTACGATCGCGCAATGTTCCTTGGTACCAAAAGTTATCTGCCGGTCCTTCTGTGCATAAGTTCTATATTGATGTCTTGTTGTTATGGACAATGTGGCGGGCCTGTAAGTCATTTAAACCGAATATTATTCATGCTCATTTGCATGAAGGAATTGTGATTGGGAAACTTGTGAGTCTCTGGTATGGCATTCCAATGGTGGCTGATTTGCAGGGTAGTTTGACCGAAGAAATTCTGGAGCATGGATTTATTCCCAAATGGAGATGGCTTATAGGGCTGGTTCGGTGGATAGAAAAAATAGTCAATAATATGCCAAGTCATATTATTACAAGTGCTTCCCGTATGACAGATCTCGTTACCGAACGTTTTGGTGTGACGAATGTATCGACGATTGGGGATGGCGTGGATTTAGATATTTTTAAACGTCGACCTGAAGATGTTGCGCTGAAGACTCAACTTGGGATGGATCAGGAAGATAAAGTGGTTGTGTTTATTGGTGTCTTGACTGGCTATCAAGGCATTGATTTATTACTCGATGCTGCTCTTCTTGTGGTCAAAGAAGTTCCCAACGCTAAATTTTTGATTATTGGTTTTCCCGAGGAGGCGTATCGAGAAAAATCCATTTCCATGGGACTTGGGGGGCATGTCATTTTTACCGGAAAAATCGAGTACGCCGATGCCCCGAGGTTTCTGTCCTTGGGACGGATTGCTGTTTCGCCGAAAGTTTCGACATCAGAAGCCAACTTGAAGCTGTTTACCTATATGGCGATGGGGTTGCCGAGTGTCGTGTTTGACAATTCAGTGAATCGAGAAATTTTAGGCGATCTTGGAGTCTATGCTGAGAATGGGAACGTTACGGTGTTTGCACAGAAGATTCTTGGATTACTTCGTGATGATGAGCATGCGCATCAACTTGGAGAACAATGTTATCAGAAGGCGTCCTCTACCTATTCATGGGAAGCCGTTGGAAATCAATTGCAGGAAATATATGAACAGTGTGCCAGTGAGAGCGGGATCGTAGCCAAGAGAGGATATGTGTCATGCAGCAAAAGGCATTAGTCACGGGTGGAGCAGGGTTTATTGGTTCTCATGTTGTAGATGGGTTACTTGAGCGGGGTTTTGAGGTTGTCGTGTTAGATGATTTGAGTGGAGGTTTCCGTGAGAATATTCCTGAAGCGGCGACGTTTGTGGAAGGGAGTATTGTAGACACAGAACTTGTTCATGCGTTATTTGCGGAACATCAGTTTGCGTATGTGTATCATCTTGCAGCCTATGCAGCCGAAGGACTAAGCCATTTTATTCGGAAGTTTAATTATCAGAATAACTTGATTGGAAGTATCAATCTGATTAATGCTTCGATTATTCATGAGGTCAAGTGCTTTGTTTTTACCTCCTCAATCGCCGTGTATGGAAAAAACCAGTCGCCTATGACAGAAGAGATGGTACCTGTACCTGAAGATCCGTATGGCATAGCCAAGCTAGCAGTCGAGCAAGATTTGCGAGCGAGCCACGAAATGTTTGGTCTGAATTTTGTGGTATTCCGGCCTCATAATGTGTATGGGGAACGACAAAATATTGGTGACCGGTATCGAAATGTTGTGGGCATCTTTATGAACCAACTCATGCAAGATCAACCAATGAGCATATTTGGTGATGGAGAGCAATCTCGAGCGTTTACTCATATTGATGATGTTGCCCCGCTTATTGCAGATTCGCCATTTAACGAACGGGCATTGAATACTGTATTTAATATTGGAGCGGATACTCCGTATACTGTCAATGATCTTGCCAATATTGTTGCAAAGGCCATGCATAAGACCCCAAATATCACGTATCTCGATGCACGGAATGAAGTCGTACATGCGTTTTCAAGTCATAAACGGCTTGAGGACGTGTTTAATTTTACTTCACAGATTTCTTTGCAAGAAGGTGTTGAAAGGATGGCTCAGTGGGCAGCAGTGGTAGGAGCTAAGAAAAGCCATGTTTTCGAGAATATTGAGGTGATGAAAAATATGCCAAACAGTTGGCGTCAAGAACTCCTGAAATCCGATAAATAATAATGTGTTGTACGAAATATACAGGATGCTTTTTTAGCTTGTTGCTGGTGCGGCGCAATGAGCCTTGGATGAGGCAATCAGTTAGCTTCAAAAGCTCATGCGTAAGCCGCATGCAGACAGTAATGATCATCTTCTGACTATGCTGACAAGAGAGACCACCACATGAGAATATTGGTTACCGGAGGAACTGGATTTACGGGAAGTCACGTGGTTCGAAGACTGCTGGAAAAAGGTCATGAGGTGCGGGTGCTGGATTATCAAGCAGGACTTTTTCACGATGAGCTGAAAGAAAAAGGTGCGACCATTGAACTCGGAGGGATTACCAATAGAGACTTAGTGAATCAAATGGTGAATGGTTGTGAGGTGGTCCATCATATTGCCGCGGCTTTTCGGGAACTGGATGTTCCCGATCAACATTACTGGGATGTGAATGTAGAGGGGACTCGATATCTATTGGAAGCTGCACAGCGCAGTGGAGTCTCCAAATTCATTTATTGTAGTACACAGGGCGTTCATGGGGACATCCAGGATCCTCCTGGTAACGAGAATTCTCCAATTGCACCAGAAGATTACTATCAATTAACCAAATACGAGGGCGAGAAAGTCGTGCAGGAGTTTGTGGCTAAAGGCCTGGATGCAGTGATCCTTCGGCCAACCGCTATCTATGGACCTGGCGATCCTGCGCGGTTCTTATACTTATTTAAGATGGCCAAGCGGGGAACCTTCCTTATGTTTGGCCAAGGAAACACATTCTATCACCCTGTGTACATTGATAATCTTGTAGATGCATTTGAACTTGCTGCAGAAAAACAAGGAACCGCTGGACAAACCTATATCATCGCGGATGAGCAGTATTATTCCCTTAATGATCTGGTTCACCACGTCGCAAAGGCTATGGGGATAAACGTTCGCATTGTCCATCTCCCATTTTGGCCGCTTTGGGGAGCGGCGGTGGCCTGTGAATGGGTTTGTAAACCTTTTCACGTAGCCCCTCCAATTTTTCGTCGACGTGTCGACTGGTTTCGACAAGTACGTGCCTTTAATATTGAAAAGGCCAGAAAAGAACTTGGGTACAATCCTAAAATTGATATACAAGAAGGATTGGCTCGAACAGCCAAATGGTATAGAGAGCAGAAACTCATCTAGTACATATTGGAAGGAGAAGACGTCATTCGTGGAATGAGTAAAGATTTAAGAGCTTTTTGCCATTGAGAGAAGCTTGTGGATTCAGGTTTTAAAAAGTCAATTAAACAGCTTGAGACTTGGGCAGCGCTCAAGGAGTTACTTCAAAAGAGCAGTTTAGATTCTATTCAAGCGCATGAAGTTGATCTTATCTATAGGGTCATTCAGAAATACAGTGAAGATGCCGCGATCAGAATCGCCTACCTCAGTAATCACACAATCGATCCGCTTCCCCGATATACCAGCGTAGCCTGTGCTCGACAAGGTATTCTCCTGTCTGATTACGTTGGCCCATTCAATCAATACGTTCAAGATGCGTTCAACCCTGACAGTAACTTAGTGATCTTTAATCCAAATGTTATTTTTCTTGACCTATCGATGCGTGAATTGTCTCCACAAATCTACGGAGAGTTTTTTGGTTTAACTGACGTGCAGCGTCGAGATGAATTGTGTCGTATCGTCGACCATATAAGGGATTGGGTTACGGTTGTGAAAAAGAATACAGAGGCGACGGTCTTAATTTCAAATTTCCCAATCCCAAGTTTTCCCCAGGCAGGGATTGCAGATGCTCATTCGGATTTTGGAGAAGTGGAGTTTTTTTACCAACTAAATCTTGACCTGATTCAAACTTTCAGAAACGATTCTCGTGTGTATATGTTTGATCTGGAGCGCATCCTTTCCTATCGGGGCAAAATGGGAGCGTATAATCCTAAAATGTACTATCTCGGAAAAATGGAATGGGACGAAGAGAGTTTGCCGATCATTGCGGATGAAATACTACGGTATATTTGGGCCCTAAAGGGGGAGACCAAGAAATGCTTGGTGGTGGACTTGGACAACACCCTGTGGGGTGGGGTGGTTGGGGAGGAGGGAATTGGAGGAATCAAAATCGGCGTCGGTGACCCAGAAGGCGAGGCTTTTTTTGAGTTTCAGCAGGTAATCCGGTCGTTAAAAGATCGAGGCATTCTTTTGGCTGTTTGTAGTAAGAACAACTTCAATGACGTTATGGATGTATTCGAGACTCGGAAAGATATGCCTTTGGGTGTCGAAGATTTTTCAAGTATGCAAATAAATTGGGAAACCAAATGTAACAATCTAGAAAGAATTGCGGCAGATCTCAATATTGGTGAAGATAGTCTTGTGTTTATTGATGACAACCCGGTGGAGTGTGAACTGATTCGTCAGACGATGCCTCATGTCCGAACCATACATCTTCCTAAGGATCCATCAAAATACCCGGGTGTACTCCGTCATTTATTTGAGTTTGAGAAATTATTACTATCAGATGAGGACCGGACTAAAACTATTCAGTATCATCAGAATTCTAAGCGTAAAGAATATAAGCGTGAAATCGGAGATGTGGAAAGGTTTTTGGAAGGACTGGGGACCACTCTCAGTGTGTTTTTGGCCAAGCATAATCACATCCCACGTATTCACCAACTTTTTTCTAAAACGAATCAATTTAATCTTACAACGAAGCGTTATGGGCCGTCTGAAATAGAAGCATTTATTGAAGATGAGGCTTGGTTTCTCTACGCGGCTAACGTTGCCGACAATTTTGGAGCTTTGGGACTAGTTGGTGCCTATCTAGTTAGGGCTGACAGCGAGGCGGTAGTTATTGATAGTTTTTTGCTAAGTTGCCGAGTCATGGGTCGTGGAATTGAGACGGCGATGATGAACCAGATCAAGAAGGACTTTCTGCTGGAAGGGAAATACCAAGAGATTGGTGCAGAATATAGGAAAACCAAGAAAAATATACCAGTAGCAGGATTTTATGAACAACAAGGCTTTGCACCTTCTGAATTTTCAAGCAGTGATATTCAGGGTTATCAACTTTCCCTTAACAAGGTTGAGATTATTGACTGTCCAGGGATTCAACTAACGGAGGTCGGATGATTAACGAAAAAGTCAACAAAATACTGGCAGATATTCTAGATCTTGAAACTGAGCAACTCTCGGATGATCTCACGCCCGATACAGCCGAAAACTGGGATTCTATGAATCACTTACGGCTTGTGACGGCCATTGAACAAGAATTTTCGATTTCCCTTTCTATGGAGGAAATTCAATCCATACAGAATATTTCAAAGCTCAGAGACCTCGTTAAACAGCACCTGCAGATTTCGTGAATTACCAGAAAGATCATTTAATAAAATATAATCCCACAAAGTCTTATAGGGTTAAAAGCTTCTTTTTTGAAGTTTGAGGATACATTCAATAGCATCTTTCAAATCTCAACCGACGCTATAGTTGAGCTATATATACATAGCCCGCGGATTTAAGAATGTCTTCGTGCTCTTCATCTTTTTCCCTAGATCTTCAATATTTCTAGATTGGTGGCCCATTGGAAACAGCCGTGAAAGCTGGGGATGCTTCCACTCCTGAATCCCTTGCATCCATTCAAGATAATGAATGATGAGTGAAGAGGGAAGAAAAGATGACAATACGAAATGCAGAGTCTAAGAAGAACCAGAAGAATCATTAGCTTTTTCTAAAAAATCCACAATCGGGAAGAAGAGGCACGTGGGACTGAGGCTTGTTCTGTGAGCCCATGTGAAAGGGCAAGTGTGGTGAGCTCGGCATTCGCATGCATGTGCAGGTTCTCTATAGGGCTGGTTGTATGAAACTCAACGGTTTTTTTGAAAGGGAAAGAATCGGGGCGATTTCTCTGGAAAAGTTTAGCTTGTGTAGGCGCTAAATTTCTTTTCTGTATCGTGATCTCCGCCAAACCAGGTTAAAGAAAAAACGAGTATTTGTATCGCTTCTGCTGTTCTCAGCATTAAGCTAACCGCTATTGGGACTGTGGGGTCTTGATAAAATGGTAGTAATAATGCCACTAACATCCCTTCTCGAAGTCCGATGGCCGATATGGAGATTGGCAACCTTTCTAATAACGCCACTACTGGCGTTACAGCCAATATATAGAGCAAATCGACCTGAATTAAATCTAGTGCTAAACAGGAGAAGTAAACGGCCAAACCATAGGAAGTCTTTTCAATAATAGAAAGAAAAAAATATAGCCAGATTTTTCGACGTCCGTGTTTTATTTTCGCTAAATTTACTACGAGTTTATTGAGAATTCTATGCAACTTTTCAGGGAAAAACTTAGGGAATCGAATTTTTAAGATAATTTCCGCTTTAGTTTGTATGAGATGAAGACATATGCATAAACAGATAAAGCCACTCAAACAAATCCAGCTTGCATATTCTTGAAGAGGAAAATTAAAAATGTCAACACTGAATGGTAGCAAAAACAGTACAATAGCTATTGAAGAAAGCATCCCAAATCCACGTTCGATTATAATCGACGAGACAATGGATGAAGTATTACTGTGGTACTTCTGTATCGTATAGGTTTTATAGGCATCGATTCCTAGGCTCGAAGGAGCTAGGAGAGTAAATATTCGTCCTCTAAGAGTAGTCAAAATCGGCACCCAAAATGGTACTATTACTTGAAATAGTCTCAGCAAAATATTCCATTTTAATCCCATAAATGCCTGATCAAAAATGACAATACAGATCACGAGTAAAAAATAAGGCCAAGAGATATCTTTGACCAATTCAAGAAGTTGGTCTAAGTCAATAATGTTTGCTAATACAATAAGAGCCAGGAAAATGAATACATATTTTCCTATGGCTTGGAATTTATTCATTGCTAACATTGAAATTTTTCTTTCTAGACAATCATATTGGCAGTATTTTTAATGACTTCCGCTAATGGGATAAGATGAAATGTCAGGAGATAATTGGATGCAGCCTCCGCCTTGAATCTCATACCAAATTGAAATTGGTGACCCAAACGGCTGTCTCGTAGCCTTGGTCCTCAAGTTGCAATTTTCTCAATACCCCCCTTGGCCCCGGCTCCACATTTACCTTGCCCCTTTAGGTTCTCCGCCAAAGCGGGACACATCGAATGGAATGGCTTTAGGAAATGGATGGAACTAACCAATGGCTGAGTCAATATGGTTTTACCCCGTTTTCGTGGACGGGTGAGTTAAGAGTTGGTAATCCCTGTTGTCGCATAGATTCCAGGCGGCAACCCTTGTGAATAGGAGTGCCGACGCTGCCGATTATAAAATCGCTCGATATAGTCAAAGATATCCGTTCGGGCTTCGGCTCGAGTCCGATAGCATCGTCGGTGGATGCGTTCCCGTTTCAAGAGCCCAAAGAAACTTTCCGCCACGGCATTGTCATAACAATTCCCCACACCACTCATACTGCTGATCATTCCATGTGTGTGTAAAAACGCTTGAAATTCATGGGCGGTGTATTGTGTGCCACGATCTGAGTGTAAGACGACGGCGGTTGAGGTCGTCCGTTGCTCCTCCGCCATCTGCACCGCTTGGAGCACCAAGCCACAGTCTTGCTGAGGGTGCATCGCCCACCCGATGACCTGACGTGAGAACAAATCCAGAACGACAGCCAGATAGAGCCATCCTTCGGCTGTGGGAATATACGTGATGTCCGTCACCCACTTGGTGTTCGGCATCACGGCGGAAAAGTCTCGGGCCAAATGATTGGTGACTCCCTCTGGGCGGGTGCCCGTTTTGCGGGTGCGCCAACGTTTCTTTGACGGAATGCCTTGTAGCCCCTCCTGCTTCATGAGTCGAGCCACCCGATGCTGGCCACAGGGCTGCCCTTGTCCCTGCAACTCCTTCCAGATCTTTGGGCTGCCATAGACCTCATCACTCGCCGTATGAATGCGTCGGATCTCCTTGGTCAACTCCGTATTGGCCTTTGCCCGAAGGCTCTTGGGACGAGCTTGCCTCGCATAGTAGCCACTCGGCGAAACGCACAGGAGTCGACACATCATGCGGATGGGAAATAGTCGGCAACAAGAGGCGATCACGGCATACCTCGCGGCGTATCCCTGGCAAAGAAGACCGCCGCGTCTTTTAAAAAATCCCGTTCTCGCTTCACCTGGGCCAACTCTCGTTTCAGTTTGGCCAGTTCTTCATCCCGTGGGATCCCCTGGCCTCGAAACGCCTTCGGCCCTTCCTGCTTCTGTTCGCGACACCATCGACTCAATACATTCGTGTGAAGGCCTAAGTCTGTGGCTACTTGTTTGATGGACAGACTCGCCCCCGTCGCCATTTGGACGGCCTCGTGTTTAAATTCCTTCGAAAATCTCCTTCGTGTTGCCATGACACACCTCCTGGCTCATTATGAACCTTTTCGAATGTGTCCACAAAATCGGGGGAAGACCAATAAGTGGCTAATACCAGCATAGATTCCTGATAGCTTTTTTGTGCCTTCAGCTCTGCAAAGCAATAATTTATTGGTTCTCAACTTTTATCCTTATTGAATTGTTTAGCTGACAAGTTAAAGGCTCAGTAAAAGATACTCGAGATATCCCAAGCGCACCCTGGGTGTGAAGCTCAGTCTATTGATTGTTCATTTTCTTAGGAATGTGTCTAAGATGCGTAGAGAGCATGAGCCCTGAAAAGGTTTTACGGGACATCAGAAAATTTCGGTTCATGAATTGGATTCAATTCGTGATGGTTCTTAAATCGAAATTATCTTCTAGTGAATATCACTTTTGCAGGGTTTCCTTGAACAATCGTGTTAGAAGGAATTTTTCCGCTAACCATTGAGTTAGCGGCAATGGCTACATTGCTTCCTATCTGACTGCCATCATTAATGACTGTTCCACCGCCAATAAGTACATTGTCCCCAATACATGTACCTTTTGATCTGTGACCTTGATCGCGAAAAGTCTTATCGAGACGATCCAAATTATAGTTACGCGACAAAATTATACAATTTGGTCCAATTAAACAATTATCGCCAATTTTCAGACCGCCTGGACCTCCGCTCAAAAAACTTCCTGTCGCAATATCTACTTTTTCTCCAATTTTTATGAGTCCATTCGAGGCCTTTATTTTCACAAAAGAACTAATTTGGCTGCCTTTTCCTATAAACAAATTTGAACTTAATTCTACTTCTGCTCGTGTACTAACAACACAGCGGTATTTGAAGAAATAATACAACGAATTAAACGATTGAGGTATTAAAAAACGGGTTAGGAGTTGTTTTAGTTTCATCTGGCTATTGACGCAGTCAATAAGAATTTTTTTAATAGAATTGTTGCCGACATCCTATTTATCGGTTTTTTGCAAGCCATCATTACTGCCAATCGACTTATCGCCAACTAATTAGGATTCGCTAGGGCGATCTCTCTATTCAGAAACCGCCAAGCATCTCTCAAATCGAACAGTAATCTTCCCCCACAATCTTGGACTTCAAGTTAAGCTGTCTGCTCGGATATCATTGAAATTCGCTGTCCTGTCGCCGAGTGCTTTCTCTGACGATTGTAATAGATTTCGATGGATTAAAATATACTGGTTTGGGTTCGATGCCGTGTCACATCTCGTGTTCGGTGAACGAGTTCGATTTTCAAGGTGTGAAAGAAGCTTACGGTGACCGCGTTATCGTAGCAGGTCACCCAGCGTCCCATGCTCCTGAGCATACTGTTGGTCTTGAGCGAGTGTTGGTAGCGATGTGGGCAATACTGGGTATCACGATCAGAGTGAATAGTCGTGCTTTTGGGAGCCACGATGGCACAAAGCTATGGTGAGAGCGTCATCGACCAAGTGTTTTTGAGACGCTTGAGGTCTGATGCTTCGAGGCGACCGTATTTGGTTTTCCAATTGTTATAGGTTGTATCACTAATCCCATTCTCCTGACAGTGGTCTCTGACTTTGATGCAGACCTCTACCTGTTTTAAGATTGTGATTATTTGCGATTCACTAAATCGACTGGTTTTCATAAAAACCTCCTGGGTGAGTCTGCCAGAAAGCTCTGCTATTCACCTGTCCTTGTTTTGGAGAAGCTTACGGAGCCACGATACGGTTCACTCAGCGATCTTTGGGCTAGTGTCTGAGCAATGGTAATGGTTTAAGTACCTGGGCCATCAGAATCTGTATTAGGCAAAGGGTTTTCATTTGCGGCTCATGGTGTCATCGTAATCTTGGGTGTCAGAGTGAATGAGATTGCTATTCCCATTCCCACTACTCTTAATCACTCGTAGGGCCCAGTCACGGCTGCTTGGTGAAATGAATTGTTGGGTGCATCCACTCACCCTATCCTGATTTTGAAACATTCCTTCTTGCCCGTTTGTTGGGGGCCACCATCCATCCTCAGACGAGTTTCCTGAAGCCAGCTACACTTCTATCGAGCCACCAGTTGGAGGTAGAGTGCATAGGCTTCGCCTGGCTTTGTCAGGGCAAAGGCGGTTCCGGATACGACCAAAGAATTGTCGGGTATCATATCCTAAAAAGGCAAAGTCTCCAAAATGTTGTATCCTTGCTTCCATCATCAATAAACACAAGTTCGTAGTTCACCTTTAGAAGGCGGTAAGCACGCTTTCATGCCACATAAGAGGGAGCCGATAAATTCTTTCTCGTTATGTAAAGGAATAATGATAGAGAGATCAATCGTATTGGTCATGGAAAGGAGGGTAAATCGTCGCCTTTTCGCTTTTTATAAAACAGATGAATCTATGTAGCCTTTAAGAGACCCTCGACCTATACACTCCAAAGCTCTCTCAAGATAATCAACTCACTGCATGACTATGTCACTGAAGATAGCGACCTTCTCGATTTTAGAAATATCAGCCCTATCGTGAATACTTGACCTCTTTAGCTATCAACTCATTCCAAATCGAGACAAAGCCTGTTGCTTGACCGAATTAATAATAAGAAAAAACGATGTATTGAAGAACGTAACGTTCAAGACGCCTGTCCCTGCAGCCCAGTTGGTGCAGCGGGGGGGGTGGTATCAGAGGATGTAGATGTTTTCCAGATATATACTACAACCTCGCTTCCAATATTAACGGGTTTAGCCCAGGTTTGATCGCCAGAATTCACAGCAACACCCGTCTGCATGACAGTCGTCCCATTAGTAACGTCGTACCATTTAAAATTATAGGTCCCAACGATCATGTTTTTCAGGCCAATATTACCCGATAAATTTGATGCGTAAGCGATATAACTATCTCCGTTTAAAGCCAGAACATATTCTGTTCCACTGAATTTAAGTTCATCATGTGGGGACATCTCATTCATGTTTGTGGACTGCATAAAGTTGACCAGCCGGCCACAGTTTTCCAAATCACTGATGGGAGTGGAAGCGATATCCCATTGATAGGCCATTACGTATGCACCTCCCATAGCAACAGCCCAAATCTTCTTTCGCGATACAGCACCTGTGCCAAAATTTGCTGACTCTGCCATGTTGAGGTTGAAGCGACCGGAAGCATCATTCCAAGCATTAATCATTCCGCTATGTAGCCCAGAAGCCGTATTATTATTATACTGAATTGCAAACTGGTCTATGTTTGGATCGTCTTCAAATTCGGAAAAGCTCAGACCACTGTTTTTGTGCACTGCAATGGGATGATCACGGTCATCAGCCAGACGGATTTCCGCAGCGATATTAGACACGCGTGTCGAAGAGAACTCTTCTTGGTACTCTTCCGCAACTACCCAAATCAGGTTCTTATGGTGCTCAAACCGATTAACAAGCGTCTGGATAAATTCTCTTTCATTGTTGCCCACACTGTTCCCGGTGTTCCATATTCCTGCGCTGTCATCATAAAAGAAGAAGTAGATTACAATTCCATTATTATCCATCTCGCTGAACCAAGTTTCCCACTGGTCCAGAATTTGAGGGCTAATCCCGTTCGAAGGGTTGCTGTTAATAAAAGGATTTTCAGTCGAACCTCCGTCTCCGCCATGTGATCTCACTGCCATCAGATAGATGGAATTAGCCCCCGTCCCCTTAAGCTTATTGATAAGATTCATTTGGTCACCATTACGCGTGCCGTCGGCGTTCCGTGTGCCACGGTAGAGGAATCCTTCCGGATCTCCAGGTCCGCACATGAAGAATGGTCCTCCCTGATAAGTTTTAAGCCATGAAGCGTTATTCGGATCTACAATAATCTGCCCAGGAAGCGGCGCTGGATATGCAGGAGCACTCAAGATGAGCATTTGCCAGAATATTAAGCTACAAGAAAATAAACAAATCTTGAATAGATTTGGTAATTGATGGGAATTTCTTTCTGAAGTTTTACCGTTGTGCATTATATTTATCTCCTTCTAAGTTGCATAATGAAAAATCAGATTGAGCCTCTGCGGATTGAGGCACAAATGAAGGGAAAATAAATGCGATCCCAACAAATAACCCATCAATGATCTTAATAACGATATCCCTCATTACCCCCTCCTCATAGCGAAAGAAGCCTGCCAAGCTGGCATGGGCTCTAAGATTTTCTTGTAAGCAAGAGCAAGTCAAAGAATTTCTGCATTCCTCTTTTTTCCCTCATTTCACAAACGATTTATAAAATAAAGCAATATTCATGCTCAAGAGAGGCGATGTCAAAATGAAGCAATATTCATGCTCAGGAGAGGCGGTGGCACAAAAACTCTTCATCTACTCCCTGAAATTATTAGAAATATTCACTATATCAGTACGCAAATAAAATTAAGAGAACGACACAGCTACAAAACCACGAGCATCTCTGGAAGAAATTCCATAATAAATGAATGCAAATACCTTCAGGTATTTTACCTTGTTTTCCTAGTTGACTCGAGGACTCATGCCTTATGGACACTTCTAGCAACCATGAATTTTTCGTGAGGGCAAGGAAACCGCGCACGGAAAACCGGAATGCCTGGGTGAATACATGAAGGCTTTGAGCACGCAGCTGACGCCGCCATGGCGGAAAAGGATGGTTTTTAGGGGTGTCCTTATGGTCTTCCTGTAAGAGTCATCTCCATTGGACCGCTTACCACCATGATATGCATTACATTAGGTATACAGCCCATTGCCTGGAACCACACCTGGCCGAAACGGGAGGGACAAGTGTTGCTGAATTGCATGTATGGACAACCGTAGAAAGTATTGCCTTGTATTTGCGTTTATAATGCTTTGGTCCGTTATCGACGAATTCCAATTGTCCATCGACATTGACCTGTACTTTGGAACTGTCAGCTTGAAGGAGAGGTTTTCACCCCCCATCCTAATCCATTCTTCAATTTAGGTTAGGATCTATCGGAAAGTGGCGACGACATGTGGTGTCATTACCCATTTCGACATATTCGAGTAATCCTTTTGAGTTGTTTTTGGATGCCACCTTTACCCATTCAGACACAGGAACTACGATAACCTTGCCAGATTACTACGCTGGAAATAATACTTGGAAAATTGGATTTATGCCGACACAGATAGGAGGATGGACCTATGTGACACAATCTTCTGATCCAGATCTGAATGGAAAACAAGGGTTTGTGTCGTGTGTGGCTTCTGGTCTTCCAGGCCTCTTAAAGGCAGATTCATGTTCGAAGAAATGGAAATTTACGAATGGTCCCTACGCCATTCCTCTCTCATTTCGGATAGAAGCTTTCTTCGACCCGGCAAGTTCGTCTGAGTTTATTACGGAGGCTGATTTTCTAAAGAATCAAGTGAAAGGGTATATGTTTGACACTCGATTAACCAACCAGGAAGGATGGTTTGGAGGAAGCCATGATTATATTTTTAGTGGCTCATGGCAGAACCATGAGTTTGACCTAGTCGGATGGGATCGCATGGAAGCTAGAATGGAGATTCTTTCACAGCGTGGTCTTTGGTGCCCACATTATGTTCTATGCCGATGAGGCAGGAAAACCTGGGTGGTTTGGATGTACTTCATCGTCATCTTGTGACCCTACTACTAATGCAGGAACCGATGCATTGGTTATTCGGTATGTCGTTGCATGCCTCGCTGGATATTTTGTGGTGGTATTTAACTCTGGCATCGACATTGTGGAATTCCGTAACAGTAGCCTAGTGCCGTTTTGGGGTAATGAAGTTCAGGCGTTGGATCCTTACGACCATCCAGTGTCCAGTCGCCAAGGTGGTGGGTCTGGCGAGATTGTCTTTTCACAAGAGAGTTTTCGAAGTAGAGGCGATAAACCTGCAAGAATTTTTGATATGACAATATACTTTCAGGGAGCAGACATTCCCGTAAGTATGGATGATGCGAGGTCTGAGAAATTAGCAAATGGGGGGTTTAGAAATTTTACCCGTCATGATATTCGATGAGCTATTTCGAAATGTGTAATGTCTGGGGGGCTAGGGGCCCTTATTCGTGGGAGAGATAGTTATTTCCATATCTCTCCGAACGGCCCATGGGCGGAAGTTTTACATAATGACTTAGATTCGGTGCAATATCTATCCCTGATAAACCCCTTCGTTACTTTCAAATTTGGCAATAGTTTTGGTGCCATGGTCCCGGATTCGTCTTTAGTCTCAAATGGGTATGCTCTTGCTGATCAGAGTAGAACGAACATCCTCTATTTTCTCATGGGTCAGAATGAGAAATCGGATCCTGTCAATGGTGGGCCTGTGGTTGTTAAGTTGTCTGGTGTTAGTGGCAACTATGTTGGTACTTGGTTTGATCCACGGACAGGAACTGAAACTTCAATTGGAGTCTTGAACGGCGGAAATGATTATTCCATCAATCCACCAAATACTGACGATTGGGTGTTGCTGCAGACCCGTTCTTCATCGCCAGATACTACCCCGCCTAACGCACCTCAGAATTTGCTAGACGTACCTGTGGCCAATTAACCACGTTTGCGATAGTACTGCTCTCGAGAAGTTGTGAGGTTTCGAGGGCCCCACTGTGAACTCTTAATCTATTGGGGGAGCTGCATTCAAATCTACGAATTGCCAGGAGTCAATTATTGGGCTAGTGGAGGAATGAGAGTCCAAGTTGGCGACAGTGACCTGCCGCTATTTTTGGGTCAGAAGGATGTGAAATTTTCCTTGACTTGTTCGAGAGCGGTGCCCCTTTTCTTTGTCCATCTCGTCTCAATTTGATGGGTGTATTCCCTCATCTTGGGCTAAATCGCTTGGGAGTGCGACGGTGGTTGAAGGTACATTTGAGCATCCGCAACGGTCCATTGCAGATGCAATCAATGAGGTCTTGATCATACCTGGAGATGGGCTTATGACGGTTAGACAGTGTCGAGACTGGCCCCTAGGGCTTTCGCGTGTTTGTGGTGGCAAAGGGGGAGGCGATTCATTATAGCTTTGCGCGCAGCAGACCGTCTTTGGTGAGCGCAGTTTCTAAAAAATCATTGTTCAACATCAACTCACCAATCTTGGCCTGAAGGACCTTCTCATCCGCAGGCTGCACCAGTGCAGATTCTCCAATAGTAAGTATATCCGTTGCTCGCTCGAGAGATAGGGTCTTCTATTGCATTATTTGATTCGAGCGGAGAGCAAACCCTTTGGCAAGTTCAGCCATTCTGTATTCACCTTTGACTGCCGCGAGGGCCACCTTTGTTTTGAATGTTGATGAATGCTTGCAACGAGGTCGTCTTTTCATCATACGCTTCTTTCAGGGTAGGCAGTATCATGCCAACTTTCTGGGTGCGTGTCCTCTTCCCGAGCTGTTAAGATTTTTGGCCTCCTCTGTGTAAGGTAGATAATTGCGCGATCCCAATTTTCCAGTGGGTTAAATTCTCGACCGTAACCACTTTGCCATAATTTTACTGACCATGCGATTGCCATCGGCATTGTAATGACCGCTGCAATATCGAGCCTGGTTTACTAGGAGGTCGCAGTAGGCTTTCCCGTCTAGATTGGAAGAAATCGGCAGCGAGAGATCAATGAAATCTATGCCCATGTGTGTAAGAGTCTCGGAAAGGTTTTTGGTTGGGTTGTCCCCAGTACGCTCCCAATATTGATACCCCGCCGTGCTGGGAAAAATAATGACCTTGAATTCACTGTGCCTTCGCTGCACCTCTTCTGAAAAGGAGGCAATAATCTTCATGAGTAGAGGATAGGCTCCAGAGGGATGACTCTCAGAATAAAACTCTAGCCAATTAGGTTTCCCAAGCAAACCATTTTGTACACGTTGAGAAAACAGGGATTTGGTAATGGATAGAGAGTACGGAAATTGAATCCAGGCTGGCCCACTATTTGAACCCGGCAAAAACCATTCGTTTTCAAAAACCTTCCCTGGATTAGATAGCAGACTTTCTAGGTTTGATTCTGCTGTGACTGGAATGGAAATTAATTGTAATGTATCAGTTTCCAACATGAACCTTGGTTTAAAAGAAAAGAGGTCACCCTTACTTAACAAATACCGATACTGATTCACGATTCGAAGGATGTTTTCTTGATAGATACCCAAAATGATGAGTGGCGCAGTATCATGTTTATTTTTTTGAAACCTTAAATAGGCTTGGTCCGTGCCGTATCCTGGAACACCATAATTCGCAATGCGACACGATAATTGTTGCGACAACTGATGCGCCCAAGCTTCCTCGTGGCTGACTTCCTCCCCATAAGTGAATGAATCGCCATAAGCGGAGATGCACGGATTTTTTACATTAGGAAAAGTAGGATCTGGTCTTGCACCTAGAGAATCGAAGCGAAATGGTCCTTCCCCATCAATACGTGGCCATCCCAAAATGGGATCACGAACCTTAAGGTAAGTTTGAAATTGAGATGAATCAATGCTTGGCGGTGAATAGAACAGCTTCGCTGCTCTGGGAATTTTATAGATTGCATATAAGCTAATGACCTCGGATAGAAGAAAGAGAGAGGCGAAAATAAGCGAACAACCGAATATGAGAACTTTCTTGCTTGGTTTTCGTTTTTTCATGAGCTGAGTCTCCTCTCCCATTCAGATAGGAAGTAGCCTTAAGACAACGTTACAATCATTTGGGATTATGTTGCTGTGGGATCAGTGGCCATGTGATGTTAACGGAGAGTCGTCGTGATTGACAGTTCGAAATGTCTACGATAGGACCATCTTTGAGCAATCCGTTCGATCCGCAATCGGCGTAATTTTTTTGTCAGTTCTTCCCTATTCTTGAATTAGTTCGTCATACCTGAACTGACGTAGAAGAAGTCTGTACGTATAAAAAATAGTAACGCTTCAACATGAATTTGAATTACTAAACACTTGCATAAGCACATCTGAGACGTTGCTCTTTCGAGCGATAATTTTCTTGCAGAGAGTAGATTTAGTCATAATTGAGGTTTCGGTCTCGCCTTGGAGCAGGAGGCCTTGGACATTCGTTGTTATTCTGTTTTGTCTAAATATACACTCTTCAACGTAGTTGTCCATAAACTTCAGGTTGAGGTGATCATGATGAGAGTAAAGTTTGGCAGGGCGGTAATACAGTAAGCTTTGCTCACTTCATACGATGTGAATAGGGAAAAGAAAGGAGCAAAGACGTGAGAAAGGAAAATAGGCCTCATGCTGGATGTTGCCGGTTAAGGAGCGCTAGCGGCCAGTAAGCGGGCCAAAGCTCTGGTGTATTCGCTGAATAGGTTGATGTTCATCGGAATGAGATTTCAGAGTAGAATCAGCAATAGCGGGAGTCTGTGCCTGAGGTGCTTGGTGGGCTCCGCCATTCTAACACAAACCCAAGATTAGAGGGCTATCAAGCAAAGATTAGGCAACTGACGCTGGAGAATATTTGATCTTCCCCTGGAATATCGGACACCGAGTTAAGAATTATATAATAATTCAAAGCGAGGTGTTGAATGAAACGAACACGCAGGCATCACAGTCGTGAATTTAAGCAAGAAGCGGTGGCGTTGGTGGTGGAGCATGGCTAC
>JAJDBQ010000206.1 GCA_029261255.1 Nitrospirales bacterium | reverse complement strand
TTGAATGGATTGTTGTAAATCTCGAAGTTTCTCAGGTTCGATCGCATCGTTGGGATAGACGATGATTTGAATATTGTGTTGAACCTGTCCAATCAGATTGTGCACATTATGATAAAGCAGGAGAAACGTCCCAAAGCTCGTCAGCGTGAAGGCCGTAGTGACGATGCCGATCATGGTGCTGGCTTGGTGAGTCCGGAGGCTCATATACGCTTCTCGGAGAAAATACCATAGACGCTTCACGCATAGGCTCCTTGATCGGAGAGAAGATGACCAGAGTCAAGTCGCAACACTCGTCCATTCAATTGTTCGACGACTTGTCGATTATGTGTGGCCATCAGCACTGTGGTGCCGCGCGCATTGATTTTTTTGAATAATTCTGCGATTTCTGTTGTGAGTTGAGGGTCTAAGTTCCCAGTTGGTTCATCAGCTAACAAGATGATGGGACTATTCACAATGGCTCGGGCGATACAGACACGTTGTTGTTCCCCAGCTGAGAGCACTGAGGCATGGGTCGTTTGTTTATGTTCCATCCCGACGGCACGTAACGCTTCAATCACTTTTCGCTTAGATTCAAAGGAAGACAAACCTCGAATGATCAGTGGGAGGGCGACATTTTCAAAGACGCTTCGTTGAGGCAGCAATTTAAAATCTTGCAGGACAAAGCCCATCGTGCGGCGGTGGTATGGGACGTCAGCTCGACGAAGTCTGGCAATATTGCGGTTTTGTACAAGAATTTGTCCATCATCCGGATGATCTGATCCAAAGATCAATTTGAGTAACGTCGTTTTGCCTGCTCCACTTGACCCGGTGAGCAGGACGCATTCGCCTTTTTCGATTCGAAGGGAGATGTCGGAAAGCGCGAGGCACCCTTCAAAGTATTTTGAGACATGAAATAATTGAATCATACGATTCCGTAACTCGTGAAAAATGATTGAGTCATCGGCTTACTTCGAAGGTCAGTGAAAACACGTAGCCGGAGGCCAATCAGGCCAGACTTGTGGGCTCATGCCGAAGCACGTTCTATTAATTTACCATTGCCTGGCGGAACTGGATACCTCAAATGCCGATTCGATGTGAGTTAATTGAAGTGAATCGTCATGGCTTCCATCGACGAGGATGGCGTCAAATCGACAATGTTGGTTGGTTAAATCGTGTTGAGAAAGATAGCAGGCGGCCAATTTGATAATCTGCTGTTTTTTCCGAGAGGTGATGGCGTAAGCCGCACCTCCGAAATGCTGGTATCGGCGGGCTTTGACTTCAATGAAAACCAGAACGCCTTGGTCATCTGCGATGAGATCTAACTCTCCTCCGGCTACGCGAACATTTCTTCCAAGAATACGGTATCCTTTTTTACGAAGAATCTGCTCAGCCATGTCTTCGGCTGATTGGCCAAAGCTTCGCGATGTTGTGAACATGGATTATTTCACCCGTTGAGACAGGCCTGAACAGGACGAAAGCTTCGTCGATGTCCAGGACAGGGGCCAAATTGGCGTAATCGTTTCAGGTGTTCGGGGGTTGGATAGCCCTTGTGCAGATCAAACTGATAGTCAGGATATTGTGCATGATACGTGGCCATAATTCGATCACGAGAGACCTTGGCGAGAATGGAGGCTGCGGCAATCGAAATTGAGAGTTGATCTCCTTTGATCACTGAACGTTGCCGAACAGAGACCGTAGGCAAGAGGAGGGCATCAAGTAGGAGATAATCTGGTGGGGAGGCGATTTGGTTGAAGGCTCGATACCCTGCTAAGCGTGTGGCTCCTAATATATTGAACTCGTCAATTTCCTCTTCCGAGGCAGATCCCACACCCCACGCCTGCGCTTGGGTCGTAATAGCTGTAAACAGTCTATTGCGTTGGTTTTCTGAAAGGAGCTTGGAGTCATCCAGATCATCAAAAGATCTGCGTCGAGGAAGGACGACGACGGCTGCGATAACGGGCCCGGCTAATGGACCTCGGCCGGCTTCATCCAGGCCGGCGATTCGTCGAAAGCCACATGCCCAAGCAGATGACTCGAAAAAATCGGTTGGTCCCATACTGGTATCTAGAAATGGGAGAGCCTGAGATGAAGGAGCAAGATAGCCTTTTCTGATGAGGCTTCCGTGTTATTCCGAAGTCTCAGAATTGCTGGTGTCTTCAGCTGCTGATTCCTCAATGGCTGGTGCAGTCTCAACTTTTTTGGCTTTCGGCGTTCTTGAGAAATCGCGCTCGGAAATTTTTGCCGCCTTGCCTTTTTTATCTCGAAGATAAAACAGTTTGGCGCGACGCACTTTCCCTTTTCTGACGACATCAATTCCGGCCAGATTTGGAGAATGCACTGGAAAAATTCGTTCCACTCCGGTTCCGAAGGATATTTTCCGCACGGTAAAGCTTTCAGCCTCTTTGCGCCCTGATCGAGCAATCACCAAGCCTTCAAAGATCTGGATCCGCTCTTTTTCCTCTTCCTGAGTTTTCTTCTTGCCAGAGGCTCGGGCCTCGACCACTCGGACTTTCACGCGGACGGTATCACCAATTTCAAAAAATGGTACTGATTCTGTGGCATACGATTGTTCTAAGCGTTGTAACTGATTCATGCGTGAATTCCTCCTTCAAGGTCTCTGCGGATCGCATCCCGCCGAGGTATAGTCGTGTTCAATTTCTTCTAACAACTGATGGTCTTCTCTATTGAGCGGATGATGATCCAATAAATCAGGACGTTTGAGCAAGGTCTGGCGTAGCGATTCTTTTCGTCGCCATCGACGAATGGCTTCATGGTTCCCAGAAATTAACACGTCTGGGACTGACTGGCCTCGAAGGTCAGCGGGGCGCGTAAAATGAGGATAGTCTAATAACGACTCGACAAACGATTCTTGTTCGGCAGAATGGGGATCCCCTAAGACCCCTGGAATGTGACGCATGGCAGCGTCGATCATCATGAGTGCAGGGAGTTCTCCGCCGGTCACCACATAATCGCCAAGAGAAATTTCTTCTACCGACAAATGCGTTCGCACTCGTTCATCAATGCCCTCATAGTGCCCGCAAATAAAGACCAGTGGACGAGTTTCGCGGCTCAGTTCCATGGCCAATCCGTGTGAAAAACGAATGCCTTGAGGTGAGGGCAGAAGAATGCGGATCTTGCCCAATGTTTGCTGGATGGCGTCAATTGCGAGAAAAATTGGTTCGGCTTTCATGACCATTCCACCGCCGCCGCCGAAGGGCGTATCATCCGTGGAGCGATGTGGGTCATGAGTGTAATCGCGTAGATTGTGCGCATGAATCGAAAGCAGGCCCTTTTGCTGAGCACGTTTCATGATGCTCTGGGAGCTGACCGCCTGAATCAACTCAGGGAATACGGTGAGAAGTTCACAATGCATGACGAATGTCCCACCATTCCTTTGACGCCACGTATACACACTGATTGTCTAAATCGACCTTTGTGATGGCTTTGCGATTCAGAGGGATGAGAAACTCTTCTTTCTGATTACGAACCACGAGCACATGATGCTGAGGATATTCCATGATTTCTTCTATGTTGCCCATTTGCATGCCATCAGGGTCTTCAACGCGGAGTCCGATCAATTCAAACTGATAAAAGATATCAGGGGCTCGAGGAAGATCAGGATTCGAGGGGATTTGAATCCAGGCCCCACGAAAGAGAGCGGCCTCTTCAGGTGTTGAAAATGCTGAACATGTCATGAGGTAGCCAGGTGTCACGTCACGTACGTGGGTGACGGTCGCTTCCTTCGGAGTGGCGGTTTTATGTGGGAGGGTGAGATAGACGGTCCCTAAGCCCTCAAACCGTCCTGGCACATCAGACATCGACTCCACTTTCACTTCACCTCGGACTCCAAAGGGCTTCAAGATCCGCCCAATGGTGACCAATGATTCAGTCTGTGGTTGTGGACGATTCAATACGGGCGTCAGCATGGTAAATAGATCTCATACTTTGAAATTCAAAGAAATCAAATGAACGAATAACAGCCATCCTGAGAAAATTCTCAGGACTTCATGATCGCATCTGAGCGACTTTTAGGCTTTCGCGAGTTTTTTGGATTCGGCCAATGCTTTGTATACGCCGGTTCTTCGTAACAAGGCCCGAACCGAATCTGTGGGTTGGGCGCCTTTTTGAAGCCAATCCAGTACGCGGTCTTCCTTGAAGGCAGCTTTGTCAGTTTCCTTCAAGGGGTCATACGTGCCGATGATTTCAAGAAATCGTCCATCTCTCTTCATATGTGAATCGGCGGCGACTACTCGGTAAAATGGCCGCTTATGCCGACCCATCCGTGTTAAACGTAAATGAACTGCCACTGGCATTCTCCTCTAGTAAAAAATGAACACATAAAAAGCTAAGGGCATTGATCGCTTACCGGGCATTCATCGCTCGGATCAGCTTCCCTCGTTTTTTCTTTTTCTTCCCGATGCCTAACTGCCCGCCAACTAATGATTTCATCATACGGCGAGCATCCAAAAACTGTTTGATCAGTCGATTAATTTCTGGAACAGACGTCCCACTGCCTTTAGCAATTCGTTTTTTGCGATTGCCGTTGAGCAGCGTATGATCCCGACGCTCTTTGGGCGTCATGGAATCAATCATGGCCACCACCCGCTTCATCTCTTTTTCAGGAACCGCGGCATTGCTGCCACCAGCGGCGCCCATCATATTTTTGATTTTTTGACCACCGGGCAGCATATCAATAATCTGGTCTAACGAGCCCAGTTTATTCACCTGCTGAATTTGATCTCGAAAATCCTCCAACGTCAGGGTATTACTGGAAACCTTTTTTTGCAATGCCTGCGCTTGTTCTTGCGAAAAGTTCTCCTGGGCTTTCTCGATCAAGGTCAGCACATCGCCCATACCAAGAATACGGGAAGCCATCCGGTCTGGGAAAAAGGGCTCTAAGGCATCAAGTTTTTCCCCAATACCTAAGAATTTAATCGGCTTGCCGGTGGCAGCCCGAACGGATAAGACCGCGCCACCGCGGGCATCACCCTCAACCTTCGTCAGGATAAGCCCTGTAATCCCGAGAGTTTCATTAAAGCGTTCAGCGACGGAGACGGCTTCCTGGCCGGTCATGGAATCCGCGACCAACAGTATTTCTTGTGGTTGGACACCCGTTTTGATATCCACCAACTCCTGCATCAATTCTTCATCAATATGCAGCCGACCACCGGTATCGAGGAGAACCACATCGTATCCATGCTCACGGGCACGGGCGACGCCATCTTTACAGGTTTGCACGGCTTGCGCGCCGGGTTGGCCTTCATTGGTGCCACGGTGGACCAGCACATCCAAATCAGTCCCAAGTGAGGCTAATTGGTCGCCAGCAGCCGGCCGCCGAGGGTCAGCGGCCACAAGCAACACACGTTTTCCGTCAGTCTTGAAATAATTGGCGAGTTTTCCAGTGGTGGTGGTCTTTCCAGACCCTTGAAGTCCCACCATCATAATGATCGTAGGTGGCTGGGAAGACAGATGTAGGGCACTTTGTTCATGACCGAGGAGGTCACGAAGTTCCTCCCAGACGACTTTTACTACTTGATTCGCTGGCGTGAGGCTTTTCAGTACTTCCTGCCCGACCGCTTTTACCCGAACCTTCTCAATAAAGTCTTTGACGATCTTAAAGTTGACGTCGGCTTCCAGCAGAGCCAACCGCACCTCTTTCAAGGCATCGGTAATATTCTGTTCAGTTAAGACGGCTTGGCCGCGTAACTGCTTGAAAACATTCTCGATTTTTTCTGTCAGATTTGTAAACACGGAAGACGGTCCTCTAGTGACGTAGCTATTTTAAGCAAACTCCAGACAATAGAGAAGGGTCGGACCCACTGTCAAGGAACCCGAAGCTGTTAATTGAGTTGGGAAAAGGTAAGTCTGTGCAGCAAATCTCTAATTTTTGCCTTAACTTTCAATAGGATGGCTTCAACAGATGGCGGTAAGCGCTTTGGGAGCTAAATATAAGGACGAAGAGATGAGTTACGCTGCAATTCTCCCCAAAAAATGGAATTTGTCATAAATTCATCATACATAGCAGTTGGCTTAGCCTGCCATCTTAATATTTTTTAGCCATAATGATGGGTTAATTAAAGCGAGTATACAGAGACTCTTCTCTCAATTCTCCATACCATTTCTTTACCAACAGCCACTATCGCTTTGACTGTGGTTAATTTTTTAGCAATCGATTCCCAAATCCATGAAATTCGACAATTTCCGATTGTTGATCATTTGCGAGAATGAGTGTTGAGGCTTTTCTCCATAAGTTTGGATGTAGTCGGGTCTGTTCATTCTTAGGAGGGCTAGCTCTGGTGGTAGGGGAGAGGTATTATGAAGCGGTCCCCCTTAGTTCATGGCAATGCCTTCACGGGGGGCTGTACTCCCTCTATCATCACTATCAGCTTCCGTTAATCTCACATGTCTAAAACTCTGAAAATTGTGCTGTATATTTTTGTAGGGCTGTTTCTTCTTTATACAGTCCTTGGATTTTTGGTTGTGCCTTGGGCGATTACCAATAAGCTTCCTCCAATGTTGTCGGAGGAATTGAATCGGCCGGTCTCTATCAAAGAGGCTTCGTTCAATCCTTTTCTCTTTAAATTACAGATACAAGGCTTTGCGCTCCAAGAATCCGATGGGTCTCCCTTAGCGGGGTTTGATGACCTGTTTGTCGATTTTGAGGCGCTGTCGTCCATAAAGAATCAGGCGTATACGTTTGACGAGATTCGTCTGGGGTTACCCCATGGATTGGCTATTGTCCGCCAGGACGGGTCGCTCAATCTTGCTGACTTGGGTAAGCCATCTGATGAGAAAGGTCCACCCCAAGAAGTTGAGCCTTCAGAGGTTTCGACAGAGGAGCCTGCTGGCTTACCTCCCGTCTTTATTCAGAAAATCCAGATTCAGCAGGGGATGGTTGAATTTCAGGATGTTTCGAAGCCGACTCCGTTTGTGGCCCATCTGGTGCCTATCAATCTCACGTTAGAGAAATTTACCACGAAGAAAGATCAAGCCAATCCCTATTCGTTATCGGCGGAGTTGGGTGATGGCGAGCGAATTAGCTGGGAAGGGACGTTGACGTTAGACCCCTTTGCTTCTGATGGTCGATTGGCGCTCGAAAAAATCCGGTTGCATACATTGTGGACCTATATTCAGGATCAATTTCGATTTCAAATTCCTGAAGGTCTGTTGGACGTGAATGGCCAGTATGAGCTGTTAACGACTACTGAGGGCGTGGATGTCAGAGTGAGTCAGGGGAATGTGACGATTCAGGATCTTCAGATTCGCGAAGCCGGTTCGTCTGATCCTGTCATTACGGTTCCATTTTTTGAGGTGAAGGGCGTGGCTGTTGATGTGGCCAATCAGTCGGTAACGATCCCCTCGATCGCCTCGCGGGATGCTCGTTTTATCGGATGGGTTGATAAAGAGGGCACCATGAATTATCAACCGTTGTTCGCCCCTGTGGAATCTTCAAATCAATCATCGTCGACTGCATCTCCACCAGTAGTCGAGCCTGAATCAGGAAAGGATGACGCCCCGTGGGACGTGCTTGTCGAAGAACTAGATTTAGATAATTTCACGATTGATGTGGAAGACCGGCAACCGGAAGAGCCAGCACGTGTGCTTGTCGAAGCACTGCATTTTCATACGTCGCAGGTTTCATCTGCGTTGGATCAGCCTCTCCCGATTGATCTTTCTTTTCAGTTGAATCAGACGGGGAAAGCCGATTTCAAAGGCACGGTCAACGTTGAGCCCTTGTCCGTGGATATGAAGGTTGGGCTGACGGATATTGCACTCAAACCTTTTGAGCCGTATTTAGCCCCATTTGTGCAATTTGCTATTGGCAGCGGAGCCTTGAGCTTGGCTGGGCAGACCCATTACCAAGACGCATCAAAAACGGAGCCCATGGTGACGTACGTTGGTTCTATTGGTATCTCAAAATTGGCTTTTGTGGATCCGGAAAATTCGAAGCCCTTTCTTCAGTGGAAAGATTTTGCGGTCAACGGTCTTTCACTCAATGTTGAGCCCACAACGGTGAAGATTCAAGAGATCGCGCTTCTTACACCAGGGGTCGTCTTTTCAATTGCCCCGGATGGAACATCTAATATGGCACGTCTCTTTGCCCCACCTGGGCAAACAGACGAGGCACCAGCAGAAGGTGAAGAATCTGCGACTGAAGAGGAAGAGCCGCAGGCTAAAGTGCCATCAACACCGCCACTCCCCGTTCAAATAGAGACTGTTCGGATTGATAATCTTCAATTCCAGATGGCGGATCGTTCCATTACACCCAATGTGGAAACGAAGATCGAGGAATTTTCCGGGACGATCAAAGGTCTGTCTTCTGAGCAATTGGCGAAGGCTGATGTCGATCTGAGTGGGAAAGTGGATAAGTACGCGCCCTTTAAAATTAAAGGCCAAATCAATCCTTTGAGCGAAGACGCCTATACGGATGTGAGTGTGGTGTTTGAGAACCTGAATCTCGCCACGATTTCTCCATACTCAGGAAAATTTGCTGGGTATCCCATTAATAAAGGCAAATTGTCATTAGATTTAGCCTATAAGCTTTCTCAAAAGGAGTTGGTTGGGGAAAATAAGGTGTTGATTGACCAAATGACGATGGGTAGCAAGGTGGAGAGTCCGGACGCCACGTCCTTGCCCATTCCTCTCGCCCTGGCTCTGTTGAAGGATCGGAAGGGACTTATTGATATTGATCTTCCAATTAGTGGCAATCTCGATGATCCGGAATTTAGTTATGGTGGCATTATTTGGAATGCTTTAGTGAATCTGTTGACGAAAGTTGCGACGTCCCCGTTTTCACTCGTTGGTGGGCTTGTGGGAGGGGTGATGGGAGATGATCCGGATGCGCTGAAATACATTGCGTTTCCACCAGGTGTGAGGGAACTGCCACCCACTGAGCAGGAAAAATTAGTCGCGTTAAGCAAAGCCCTATCTGCTCGGCCAGCGTTGCGACTTGATATTACCGGGACTGTTGCCTCGGATGTAGACGGGAAGGCCTTGGCCGAAGCGAAGCTTCTTACCATAATCAAAAAGGCAAAATTCGTGAAACAGCCCCCTTCTGGGGATCAAGCTTCTGCCTCCGTGGAAACATTAGCATTAACTCCAGAGGAAGAGGCTCAGTACCTCAAGCAGTTATTCGTTGAACAATTCGGCGAATCAGCCCTCACCAAGGCGGTTGACAATGCGGATGCTAAAAAGTCTAAGGCCGATCCCAAGCTTTTGACTCCTGATGAGATGAAGGCCAAACTTCTTGAAGGGATTGTTGTGGATGAAGGGCAATTGCGTGTATTGGCGCAGGAACGGGCCCAACGCATTCGAGAGGCATTGATTCAAGAAGGGCAAGTCCCGAGTGATCAAGTCTTTTTGGTTGAAGTCGTCTTGATTCCAACTTCCGAAGAAGCGATGGTTCGCAGTCCCTTGGCCCTCACGGCAAATTAAGTTTCTCACCTGAATTGATCAGACCTCGCTCTCTGCGAGTTTGATCTACCCCTATGCTTCCTGAAGTATTTTCACCTATCAATCTATGGGAATGGTTCCTATGGTTGACTGGTTTCTTTACCCTTTTGTGGATTCTTCACCTTCGTGCCCGTAATGCATCTTATGCTGATGTTGGGTTTTGTCTTGCTTTTGGAATCATCGTTCTCGTTTGTGGAGTGACTGGTGTAGGCGATCTTTCTCGCCGAACACTTATTTCTGGCATGGGATTATTGTATGCCGTTCGTCTTGGGTCCCACTTGTTTAGCCATCGAGTGTGGAGAAAGCCAGAAGACCCTCGCTACCAAAAAATTCGCACGATATTGGGTGACTGGGAATCTGTGGGGATGTTTGGTTATTTCCAACTTCAAGTACCTGCCTGTCTCTTCTTCGCGGGATTGTTATGTTGGGTGATGAGTCACCCAGTCGATGGTATTCGCTCGTGGGATATTCTTGGTGTGATCATTTTTCTTGTTGCGGTTGTTGGCGAAGCTGTCGCAGATCGTCAGCTTGAGTTGTTTCGTGGTGATCCTCTGAATAAGGGGCAGACCTTGCAAACTGGTTTATGGCGATATTCGCGCCATCCCAACTACTTCTTTGAATCGTTGCATTGGTGGGCCTATGTACCTTTAGCTATTGGGCTTCCCTGGTCTGGACTCGCCGTCATATGGCCATTTCTGATGATGAGTGCGCTGCGATGGGTGTCCGGTGTGCCATGGGCTGAAGCTCAAGCCCTGGGCAGTCGAGGGGATAGCTATCGAGAGTATCAGCGCACGACGAATATGTTTTTCCCCTGGTCTCCCCGGAAGACGTAAGTTAAGAAATAGGGAGCTTGTCAGTATTATTAACTAAATTATTGGGGATGGCTTTGAACGAAAATCCGGCCTGTTGTGCGTTGATGAGTAGCAACTCCAGTCCTTCAAAGAAGGATTGATGATGTTTGGTATGCGTGTCATGCAGCAGAAGAATATCCCCTGAGCGAAAGTGCGAGACTCTGTTCTCAATAGCCTTTCTGGGAAGTCCTCTTTGAGTATCAAAAAACCGTTGATTCCAATGGATTAATGGATACTTGAGCTTTCGTAATGCGATTCCCAAATGCGGCGTTCGAATTCCCAAGGGCGACCGAAAACCAATCGTCTGAACTTGAAGGGACTGTTCAATCACGTCTTGGGCGCTTCTTACCCACTTCATGAGGAAGCGATCATTCAAAAAGAAATGATGATATTTGTGATCCAAAGAATGGTTGCCTATATGGTGCCCATGAGACACGATAGACCGTCCGACTGCGAGATGTTTTTGTAATGCGGCGGCCACGAGAAAAAATGTGGCCTGAGCCCGATGCTGCGCAAGTAAGTTGAGCACCTTAGTCGTGCAATGTTCATGCGGGCCATCATCAAAGGTCAGATACAGGACCTTCTCCTTCGATGGAATACTACGTATGCAGGATCCTAAGATCTTATCAATCACGTGAGCTGATCCGTTGAGTGTGAGCGCAATGTTTGTGCGGAAGGATGTGTCAGTTTAAAGCTTGATGCCGATATGAGTATTGCCTGTGAATCGGTACTGGATTTTCCTCACAAAAAAAAACTGGTTATTTTAATATAATGTCCTGCCAAGAAGATATTTCCTCTCAGTCCAATCTTAGGGAAACGTTGTTTTCTCCTTGTTAGCCCGTCGTTCTCTCGCTTCTAGGTCCTCTGTGATAGTGAGACATTCGTCTCATGAGGAGACGGGTAGCTTTTGAGAGGCGGTCATGTTCATGACCCGGTGAAGGTGTGGGATTAATAGTAAGCCAGGGATAGCCAATAGGGTACACACGATAAAAAATCCAGTCCAACCTAACCCGGTAGCTAAGACCCCAGTGATTGAACCTGCCAAGACCCGAGGAACGCCCATAATACTACTCAGAAGTGCATATTGCGTGGCGGTAAAGCGTTTGTTGGTCAGACTGGCCATGAATGCCACAAATGCTGTCGTGCCCATCCCGCCGGTAAGATTTTCAAAGGCAATCACGGCTGTTAGTGTAGGAAGATGGTTTCCCACAATGGCTAGGGCCGCAAATCCGGCAGTGGAAATCATTTGGAGGAGACCAAAAATAAAGAGAGAAGGGATAATGCCCCAGCGATAGACAACAAGTCCTGCCAGCAAGCCACCAGCAATGCTGGCGACAAAGCCAAAGGTTTTGACGATGCCGGCGATTTGAGGCTTGGAAACTTCAAGATCCACCCAAAAAGGCGACAGCATTTCGGAAGCCATACTATCCCCAATTTTATACAATAAAATAAATAACAGGATGGAGAGCCAGCCTGGGCGCCGACAAAATTCAAGAAAAGGTCCGACGAAGGCTTCTCGAAGCGTCGATGGAGGAACCGTTTCGATCAGAGGTTCTGGTGCGAATATCGTGGCCACAATCCCGACCAACATGAAAAGGCCAAGGAGGAAATACGCGGTGGGCCAGGACAAATACTCGGCTAGCACCAAGGCCAGCGCACCGGAGGCGAGTAAGCCTATTCGGTACCCATTGACGAAAATCGAAGACCCGATCCCCAATTCCTCATCCGTGAGATATTCGCGGCGATAAGCATCAAGGACAATGTCCTGACTGGCACTCGCAAAGGCGATGAGAAGACAGAGGGCAGCAATGGCGGGTAAATGTATGGCTGGTTGCACGAAAGTCATTGACGCTAGGGTGAGCAACAGCACGACTTGAGTGATAATCATCCAGCCACGACGACGGCCTCCAAGTGGGGGAATGATGCGATCCATGAAGGGAGCCCAGAGAAATTTTAAGGTATAAGGGAGTCCGACAAGTCCGAAAAACCCGATCGTGGTCAAATCAAGGCCTTCTTCTCGCATCCAAAATTTGAGTGTGGAGCCGGTGAGCAAAAGCGGGAGGCCGGAAGAAAAACCAGTCAATAACATGACCAGCATTTTGGGGCCAAAGAGAAGTGTGAGAAAATTCCCCAGCCAAGAAGATGACTGGTCAGGCGTGTGCATAGTCATGACTTTATCAAATAACTATTCTTAGGTCTTGTCACAATATCCGTCGTAAGGTGAGGAAGCGCGTATAGTTGGGTCAGCGTTGTGAATGTTTCTCAATTGAAAAAAAAAGATACGGAGTAACGCGTGTGACAGAATCGACTAATTCGATCGATGAAGTGAAAGCATGGCTTCTTTCGATGGTGGGGAACATGATTGGTGTGGTGATTCTCCAGAAGGCAGAAGCTGGGAAACCGAAGCAGGTGTTATGGAAGGGCCAGGGGAAGGTGGTGCGGTGTGTTCAGGAAGGGGCGGTGTTGGATTTGAATGCAGGAACATCGTGGTGGAGCAAATTTTTGAGACCCTGGAATGTGACTCATGTGGCGCCCCGATGGATTCAGGAACCGTTATCCGTTCCCTATCATGATTTGTCGATTGATCGAGATCCTATGACCGGAAGAAAGCTGTTAGTGGTCGATGCGGCAACGTGGAAGCGGTCCCCGGAAGAATTAACAAAATAGAAGAGTCTTGGCGCTTAATTGCGGTCGATAAATGTAAGGGAGAGACAGCAAGGGGCTGATGAGATTAGTTGAGGCTGGGATCGACGGGCATGTGGGCATACATGCTGTATTCATCTCCAAATGTTTGAAGGACTTCAACCCATAAACTCGATGGTTGGTTTTCGAAGACGAATTTTGGCTTCGCTGGCATGATGAGCCAGGATCCGCTTTTCATTTCATTTTCCAATTGCCCTGGACCCCATCCGGAATAGCCCATGTAGGCCCGGAAGGATTCCTCCTCGGCAGGGACTTCGAGGATTCGTTTGAGGGTTTCTGTATTCCCGCCTAGATAGACACCATCTAAGACCGCATGTGTGTCTTCAACTTCCTCGTTGAGATGATACAACACGAGTAAGCTATCTTTTTGGACTGGTCCTCCGTTGAACACACGATGAGTTTGGCCCTCAAGGATAGGCACCTGCGGCAGGACCTCTGTGATATTCATTTCAGTCGGGCGATTCAAGACCACTCCCAAAGCACCTTCGGGGCCATGCTCACACAACAGAATAACCGTCTGACGGAAATTGGGATCACGAAGCGCTGGGGTGGCAATGAGCACGACACCTTTGCCGAGTGGAACATCCATCACATCATCCTACCGTGCATGAGATTATCCTTCAAGAGAAATTCGACAAGGGGCGTGGCATAAAAATGTTGTCATAGAGCCATTGAGTAAACCCGCTCACATTCGATCAAAGACAAACCGAAATTCTGAGGAAGGCCACCCTTGCCTGGTCATCAAACTCGATAGTCTTTAAATTCTTCATTCGTATCATCTAACTTCAAAAAGGTTCGCATTTGTTTTTTAAGTGTTTCCCGGGCACTTTCATCCCCCAGATTAAGCTGGTATTCGTTGATGACCATCGTCTTGGTTCCTCCGGGACCAGCCCATTCATTCCAGCAGGGCTGACAGACCTTTTCCTTGACTTCAGCTTCGAGCTTTCCCATAAACAAATTATCAGTGATCACGTCACTATCCTTATCGCATTTCCGGCAATGAATTTGCGCCATTCTGCTCTCCTTTTGTAAGTTAGGGCTCTAGATGCGTCAACGCATTGAGCAATGTATACAATAAAATCCTAACACAGAATTATCAGACTGGAAAAGAAGGCTAGACTATTTCACTGTGATGTTTGTGATCATTGACAAACGCAAACGGTTTGGCTGCGAATAGCTTTGAAACGGGAGAGTGACGATTATGCGTCTAGCTGGCATTGATATTGGGACCTTGACCTGTAGGTTACTAATCGCAGATGTGAATCTGCCACATGAACTCAAGGAAATTCATGTCGATCGACGCATCCTGCGTCTTGGAGAAGGGGTAGACCAGTACAAACGCTTAGCAGGAGATGCCATCGATCGAGTGGTTGAGACGCTGAAAGAATGGAGGGAAACAACAAGGGCATATCCCATAGATGGGATAGCGGTCGTGGCGACCAGTGCCGTTCGCGAGTCGAATAATCGTCAAGATTTTCTGACGCGAGTCAAGCAGGAAACTGGCTGGGAGGTTGAAGTCCTCACCGGTGAAGAGGAAGCCCGACGAACCTTACTTGGAATTCGTTTCGGATTGCCTGAGACGATGGGCGACTTTTTAGGGTTGGATATTGGCGGAGGGAGTACAGAATGCATCCTTGCTCGAAAAGGACAACCGTCTCAAGTGATATCGTTGGATCTCGGCGTCGTTCGATTGCTAGAACGGGAATTCCATCACGATCCTCCAACAGCACAAGATCTTCAGAATGCCGAAGCCTTCATTGATAAGGAATTGGATAAGGTTGCACAGGCTTTTGGAGAGATGCCAAAGATCCCATTAGTGGGAACGGCGGGTACGATCACCACGCTTGCTGCGATAGCGCAATGTCTCAAGCAATATGACCGAACCCAAGTCCATAATTATGAACTCTCTCTCGTAACGATCAAAAGGTTGGAGCGAGATCTCATGTCAAAAACTGGGAAGCAGCGATTGAATATACTCGGGCTTGAACCAGACCGTGAGTTTGTCATTGTGGCCGGCACGGTCATCCTTCGCCGAATAATGGAAACTTTTGGGTTCGAAACATGTCTCGTCAGCGATTACGGCCTCCGCGAAGGCATCCTGGTCGATTTAGCACTAAAACAGAAGGGAAGCACTTAGTAGATTCTTCAAGAGGATTTGAACGTTTACTGTTGGGTGTACCAGCGGAAGCCGGCGGATTCTTTGAAGGCGGGCTGCTGGCCGATGCTCATGCCACCGGGTTTTCCCAGGAGCATGACTTTAAAGTCCCAGAGGCCAAACCAGGCCGGGTCTAAGACGTTGTGGTAATGGAGGCCAGTGAGTTTGGGAAGAATGTCTCCTAGCGCAGTCCCCAATTTTTTTCGGTGTAAGCCCTGACTGAAAAAGGTTTTCTCATTCAAACCACATTCTTGTTAGAAATGATCCTCAGGCCATGATTGCCGAGATGTTGGTGCGTACTGGTGAAGAAGGATTTGACGAATTTACAGATAATGGTATAATTTCTATACCATTATGGAATTTGAATTCGATGGCGCCAAGAATACGATTAACCGACAAAAACACGGGATTGATTTTAAGCAAGCACAAGCCCTATGGCATGACCCTAATCGGTTGGAAATTCCTGCAAAAACGGAGGATGAGCCTCGTTCGGTGGTCATAGGATCAATTAGGGATAAGCATTGGACGGCTATTATCACGGTTCGAACAAACCGAATTCGGATTATTTCCGTTCGACGGGCGCGAATAGAGGAGGTTGTCTTGTATGAAAGCGAAAAGCTTGGATAAGAAATTTGATTCTGGGGAAGATATTATTAAGTACTTGGATATTCCAAAGGCAACGCGTCCGGGACAAGACCAACGCCGGGTGAATGTGGATTTCCCTGAATGGATGGTTGATTCGCTCGACAAGGAAGCTCGTCGATTGGGTGTGACTCGTCAGGCCATCATTAAGGTATGGATCGCTGCCAAGCTTCAGGAAGTTGCGGTGTCCTAACGCGGGGTTGTAGCCAGCTCATTCAGTAACTCTTCTATTCAAATTCTCACATCTTTTCAGCCGCTTTGGGTTCCATGTTTTTCGCGCGCCTCTCTCGAATTTTTTTGGAGTGTCATGTTTGGTGATCTTCTCCTGTTTTGTGCGAAGCTTCATTTTTTGAGATTTTTCCGGATACGATTCATGATTATAAGGGATATCGTATGAAAGTGACTGGATCCTTACCTGATCAGCTTATTGAAGAGGTCAGAGCCCATGCGAAAGGGCAGACGCTGACTGAGTCGTTGACGCTCGCTCTAGAAGATTGGCTTCGACTGAAGAAAATTTCTTGTCTGAACGAACAGGTTCAGCGACAGCCTCTGGAGTTTTCGAAGAATTTTTCCGCTGGGCGTACGCGCGCGCTGAAGCAACGATCATGATTGTCGTTGAGAGGTCGGTAGAGACTGCAATGAACAATAAGTAACATGCCAAAGGTGTGGGGCTCCTTGATGCCTTTTTGTTAGGTTTCGTTAGAACCTATGATTTTCATTTCTGGACGCTTGATAAAAAACTGTCCGCCATTGTAGAACGACAGGAATTATTTAGTTCGCCAGAATGAGCCGTTTCCACATTTATCCCCTTTCTCTTCTCTCTCTTGCCTGAATAGCCTTCCTTTAACCCTTGAAGAAGACAGGCCGCCGGTTTGTTCCTTTACGATGACTGGTGAGGGGGAAGAAACGTCCTTATGATATTTTTAAAGTACAAACTTAAAAAACTCAATCTAGGATTTTGTTGTCATCAGGGTACATTGAATGTTTTTTCTCTTTTGGTCTTTCGTCCCCTCACCTTTGTCCTCTCCCCTGAGGGGCGAGGAGAAAATAGAAGAGTAGCTGTGACTGAGGAGCTTACTGTTGGGTGTACCAGCGGAAGCCGGCGGATTCTTTGAAGGCGGGTTGCTGGCCGATGCTCATGCCACCGGGTTTTTCCAGGAGCATGACTTTGAAATCCCAGAGGCCAAACCAGGCCGGGTCTAAGACGTTGTGGTAGTGGAGGCCGGTGAGTTTGGGAAGAATGTCTCCTAGCGCAGTCCCCAATTCTTTTTCGGTGTATGCTCTGACGGAAAAGGGTTTTTCTAATTCCCGGCAAATTCGTCGCAGGGTATAGGCCGCACCGGTGCAGAGTACCTGGGTATCAGGTTTCATGCCGAGGAGTTGGGGAAGGGTGCAATATTGTTCGCGAAAGCCAAGCCACTTTGCCGCATGGCGCAGATGGCTGAATTGCACTTCATACTCAGTATGACCGGGCAATTTTACGGGGGAGGGCCAATCTTCTTCAATGCCAAATTCGACGAGGATCGCGCGTCCGCCGGGTTTCAAGACCCGCCAAACTTCCTGTAGAAATTGAATCGCGCCATAATTAAAAATGACTTCATCCGGAAAGGGGGGCATGAGTGAGAGCCGCATACGTCGGATGAGGTCTAAAGCTTCCTCATGTTCCGGGTTCTCGCCTTTAAACATCAGCAGTTCGTCGCCAGAAAATTGAACTGGCGTCATGTCTGCCAGGTTTTCATTGTCAATCAATAAATCGACAGATTGGTCGGCCAAGGGCATACATTCGGCATTGGCTTGAATGCCAGTCGCGGTCCAACCTGCTTGTCGAGCGAGTGATGTTTGGGAACCAAGAAATGGGCCGGTGAGGTCGAGAAATGTGTAATTGATATCTTTCTGTTCTTCTGCAGTCAGCTCTCCCCCAAGTTCTTTCGAGACATACCCTAGGCCGGCGCCGACTTCCACAATCTGTTTGGGTTTTGGCGAGAGCCAGCCCATTTGACGCAGTGTTTTTCCAAGAAGTCGCCCATAGGTGGTCCCATTCATGGCTTCGCAGGGTTCTCTGAATAAATGGGAAACGGTGGTTTCGATGAGTTCGAAATGCCCATGTGGGCCTTGAATGCCCTGGACATGGAATGTGGACAGATGATCTTCGGTTTCCGCTTTGACGTTTTGGTGCCATCCTTCCCGAACTTTTTGGAGTAACAGATCCCACTTCGCTTCAGCGCTGTGCCCACTGGGCGGTTCGGTGCCATAGTAGGCTAGTGAAAATCGCGGTTGCGCCCAGCGCTCCAAATGCCAGCGCCCAGTCTGCTGTGAGGGGCTACAGACCCATTTGCCATATTGGTTCAGCAAGGCGCCAATGGTCAGCCGGCCATCCATCGCACCGAGCAAGGCGGCGCCCATGCGATTGAGACGGACTAACGGCAATTCTTCATCAAGCGGAGCGACCCACCATTCTTCAGGTCCATGCTGGTAAATCACGATGTCTGGCATACGCCATGCGCGTTGGCTGAGCAAGGCCTCATCTAGAGTTTGAGGCACAATTTCAATCCATGGATCGGCGGTGGGGTCTGTTGATTTGGAGTCTGTCATTTGTGTCGAATCAATTTCTTATAGGAAACGAGAGATGCAAGGTTACCCGAACTCTTTGAAGGGCCGCAACCTCTTGGGAAGAGTGAAAAGTAAGGTGTGAGAAGTAAGAAGTGAAGCCCATAGTAGAGACCTTCCGCTGGAAGGTCTTTTGTTAATGTGGTTTTTGAGCCAGGATGCTGGCAAAGGCGGCCTGCCCGGTATCGACTTCTTGGTATCGCAAGACGCGTAGGCCTGGGAGCATGGTCAAGAGTTGATTTGGTTTCAAGAGCCAGGCTTTATTAAATCCTGGACGATACTGACTGTGGTCTGTCGTATAGGTTTCGATCAGGGCCATGCCGCCGGGTTTCAGTGCTGCGGCTATTTTGGGAAACAAATCTCGCTGGAGGTAATAGGTGCAGATTATGACATCATAGGTATTGGGCGGAATCGCATAGGCTTCAAGGTCTACAACCATGGTGGTAATCGTTGCGCTATGTTCAGCCGCTAGAGCCTCTGCTTTTTTTAGCCCTTCCGAGGAAATATCTACTCCAGTGACCTGGAACCCTTTGGTGGCCAGAAAGACGCCGTTTCGCCCTTCTCCCATCGCTATATCAAGTGCATGGCCTTTGGGCAACAAATCAACATGGTTTTGTACAAAGGGGATAGCCTCTCTACCAAATACATATTTCTCCGTTGCATATTTTTTGTCCCATCGGCTTTTGTCCTTGTCTGCAGCCCAAGCAAGAGAAGATGCAAAAAGAGAACTGCCGAGTAAAAGTGAAGCTATGGCGATGACCTGCAGGAAAAATAGATATGGTGATGAGGAGGCTCTTCGGTTCATTGAAAAATCTCCAACAAGACTATTCGTCGGCCCACGGAAAAATTGTAGCGATCTTACCTGAGGGCAGCGAAAGAGAAAAGTACAGACGGGGAGTTGGTTCTGATCTTTTCTCTCGTACAGTGGTCTTTCGTTCCGTCAGTGGGTATGATTGGGGTCGTTGGAAAAATTGGAAATTCATGGAGTAGAGACATGCCTGCGTATGTGGTGACTTGGATACATTTATTGGCGGGTATCACCTTTATCGGTGGCTGGATGTTTTATCAATTTGCGGTGAGGCCGAGTTTGTTAGAAGGCAAGGCCAAGATGCCGTCGAACGACGCCCTTGAGATGGTGAAAAAAATTGGGCAACGTTTTAAAACCGTGGGTTGGGTGAGTCTCATGGTGCTCATTTTTACGGGTGCGTCCCAATTGCTCGATGAAAGCGGCTCAGCCCGTATTGAGACTAGCTGGGGTTTGATTATGATGTTTAAACTTTTCGTCTTTGCGATTGTAGGAGGGCTGATCTTTGTCCACGATTTAATTCTTGACCCGTATGGTGATATTGGCAAGAGTAAACGAGCTGACACGACTCTCCTGTTGTTTGCAGGAAAGGTTGTGTGGGTCCAACGTCTCATTGTTCTGCTCAGTTTGGTTGTTCTCGGAATTGCGGTGTATTTAACTTCTCTCTGATTCTTCTTGTGAATCTTCAGACGTTCCTGTTGCCTCCATGCCCGATTTCTTCTTAAGGGCATCTCTAAAAACCCCTGACATGTGGGTGCTGATTTGCGATACTCCGCCCAAGGAGGATTCTACGATGTCGACATTGCGCCAACTCAGCTTTTGTGATCTTGCTACCCGGTACGAAGCTCTTAGTCAAAACG
>JAJDBQ010000205.1 GCA_029261255.1 Nitrospirales bacterium | reverse complement strand
TATAGGTCAGGCGATGCTGAAGTCGTGCCGCAATTTCTACGACTGAGATGGTGGACTTCGCCTCGTTCCAAGAAAAGAAATCCCCAGTCAAGAGTTTAATCTGCTCTCGAATCAGATGTGGTTCAATCCCAATATTCAATCTTTTCTGGCGATACAGACCGCCCCACTCCCAGATAGTTCCAAACATCTCTACGTGTACTTTTCGAATAAAATCATCCGTCAGCCACTCAGTTCCTTGTTTTTTTCTACGCGCGCGGAACACATATTTATCATAGGCTCGACTGATCGCCTCTGCTTCGGCAGCGTTGCGCGAAGCTTGCGTCGATAAATGCACAAGAATGAGACCGGAGATGTCCCCACCTGGTGTCGCTCCGATGGGCCGACTATCATCCGTCACGATCGTTACGCCATAACTTTTCACGAGGATCACGAAGAATTTCGTCTGTTCGTTTTTCCAGAAGTTTCCTAAACACCTCAGCCTCTGGAGCCTGATCTTCGAGCGCCATCGTCCCCATCGTCTTTTTCAAGCGTGTAAGCGCAACAGCTCGAGCACGGCCACGCAGGATGTCCTCCAATGATGTTTTAGGACGAGGTTCCAGACTAAGACCACAAGAGAGCCCCTCATAGATTCGCTGAAGCGTGCTGACTCGTGGATCGGTTTTTCCAGATTCAATTGCCACCAGATTGGCTTGCGTTATATTCGCGCGTTTCGCGAGTTCCGCCTGCGTCATCCGCAGATAGTTTCGCAGAAGACGGATCCAATCACTTGGCTTCAGGGTGTGATCCTTAGATGGCAAATCAACCTGTAGTTGCGATAAAGCAATGTCATCGATAATCGTGGTCTGCTTTTTTCTCATCTCCACATAATATATCGCAAACGATATTTTTTCAAGTATTATTGTTACTGTTTTAGATATATAACTAACCACATTTAATATCGAGTACTATATCTTTATTATAGTAAATATATGTTTTATTTAACTTTTCACTCGATATATTCACTCTTTAGAGTCCCCTGCTGCTCATTAACGTAATTTCCTTAATAATATGTGAATCAAATTGAAAAGGCAGTTCCGGATCCTTAGAGAAATATTAGGGCTACCAATGATTAACGCATCAATCTTGAAAGTGAGTGTACAAAGAAAAAACGCCGCCTATATTTTCCTGAAAGATTTAAAAAGATAAAGAAAGGATTAAAAATGAATGGATTGGCGGCACTGAGAAAAGACACGCTCCCATTTCAGGAAAGACAAAGTCATGGTTCAAACATCAAACACCAGACTTAACCCAAAAGTAGTTGAGATGAATGGAATGGTCAACGCATCGTACCCGAGAGGTATGGCGTAAGAAACTGATCTTTTTGTCTGCATAAATCCGCAAGATGACGTTAAGGCCAGCTAGGAAAAAGGGGATAGATTCCATCGTAAGGCCTCGACAAACCGTGACTCCACCTAAAAAGTAAGTAAAAAGGAGGGTACGCTTATGACTGCCGCCGTCAGTACACTTGAAGGCATACAGAATCAGTACGGAGTTACGTCTCCTTTGGTGTTCACGAGCGGAGGTTCCATGAAAGGTTTCTTCAATAAGTCTAGTGATTGGTGGATGGGGTTTGGCACTGGTTTGTTTTGCGCGTTTGTTGGGCTTATCAGCGGCAAATTGTGGCGTGGAGAAGCCACAGTCTTGAAGTTGATTACTGGCATGAGTTGGGGGCTAATAATCGCAGTTGGTTTCTGTGTTGGTCTCTATTTAATCAATAAACCACGGTTGGATCGTGAAGCAGAAGAGCGTCGAAAGATATCTAAAAAATACGAACGGTGGGTACGTGGTGACTATACGGTTGAGGAACTGCAAAACATGAAGACTGAAGAGTAGTGACTTGAATTCAGGCCGCCCGCTACGTGCAGCCTTGGTTTCTCGTCATGGTCCTCGGTGAATTGTCTGAATAGATTAAAGCAATAACTCAGGCCTGACTTGAGTAATTTTTCAAAATTAGCGATAGACATCTTTTCGATGGCCAATTTTTAGGACAAGGATAATAAGCACCTCTTTCTGAATTTCGTAAATCACGCGAAATCGTCCAGTTCTCCAACGATAGAGTCCTTTGAATTCTCCGCTTAGCGCTTTTCCCTGATAGGGATCGTTGGCGAGAACCTTTCCAATTTGCTCCAACGTTCGTTTTTGGTCAGCCTTGGATAAGGCCCGCAAATCCTTCTCCACAGATTTTTTCAACTGAACCTTAAACACCCAAGGTCTTCTTCATCTGCGCCAGCGTCAAAATTTCCTCATCCTTATCAGCCCGTCTCGCCAGTGCCGTCTCGTAATCTTGATATTCATCAAGATACAACGCCAAAGCCTTCTTCACGAAATAACTCTTTGGACGTTCCGTTTCCTTCGAAAGTCGCTTGAGTCGCTTCTCTAATTGATCATCTATCCTCAAAGTAAGAACCGCCATAATACCCTCCAGATATTACAATGTAATACATGTAATACTATAGCAGATAAAAGGATGAAACAAGAGGTTCGATTCTACATGGCAATTTCAAAAATTTGGAGCTTGGGCTAGAACTTTTCCTGGAAGATTTAACATAGTAAAGGAAAAAACTAAACATTCATCCCTTGGTGGATTTTTCAGTCAGTCGAGTAGAGAATCTATGCTCTAAACGACTTAATTCAAGAATAGGCAGCAAGTCTTCCCAAAGGTAAAGCATAAGGGCCCTGACACCTAATACTGGTCTCTACTTAATCAATAAGCCACGCTTGGATCGTGAAGCAGAAGAGCGCCGAAAGATATCCAAGAAATACGAACGGTGGGCACAGGGAAAGTATACGGTTGACGAATGACAGGACATGAAGACTGAAGAGTAGTGGCTTGAATTCAAGCCGCCCGCTACGTGCAGCCTTGGTTTCTCGTCATGGTCCTCGGTGAATTGCCTGAGTGCATTACAGAAACAACTCTGGCCTGCCCCTACGACTCGCACTCCAATTTTCTAACGAACCGGAGAAACACTGGACTTATTCATGACAGAAAATTCGAGCAAATCGATAATCTATTGGTCTCTAAGCCTTTGCAGGGCGCCTTGATCAAAACGGGCGACCAATGTCGTGGAATGGCCAACCTCAAAAAACTTACCGCCACGGATCCTATGACCACAAGCGAGACTCAATATTCAACGGCGACCCATTGGACCAACGCTGCATCGGATCATGGAGTCGTATGGGCGGATATCCGTCTTTGATAGAGTTGTAAGTTGGTCTCAGTGTAAAAAGTAAGAATATATCTCTTTATTTATTCAACTAAGGTAAAGCGTATGGCATCAGCGCCAATGTAGGTTGTCGATCCATAACTAAGACCTTCATCGGAAATCTCCAAATAGCCACCACTTCCAGCGTTAAACATGTAACGACCTAACGCAAGCCATTCCCCGCTACTTCCGGTATCACAATCTTGATCAACCGCGACCGTGATGACTCCTGTAGCATGCATGATCTCATGCGGAACATCGATGGCTCGATTGTTGTAGCAGGAGTTCCAGGCATGAACATCGTATTCGCCTGTCGTTGGTAAATGAGGTGTAAATCGGTAACGATCAATACTACCCCCAACAGTCGCATACAAAGACATGCTTCCAAAATGATTGCTGGCACTGCTTGCATCAGCCCAAGACCCACTACTACTGGTTCCCGGATCATTGTTGTCCACGATGATTTCGGTCGCGCCGGAAGGAGGAGGACTGCCACCTCCATTGGTATCCCATTCAATGGAATCAGCTGTGCCTATAAAGGGGACACCCGTGTGACCTGAAGCATAGGTTATCAGACCAACATACACATCGTTTCCATAAAGAGGAGTAGGTCCAGGGAGACTTCCATTGCCGTGATACAACTGCCACGTGTCTGCCTGTGCTTCCGGACTCAGATTTGGCTGTTGCCAATACACGGTCAGAGTTCGGTTCACGCTTCCAATAATCCGAATGTCCCCACGACCTAAGGGAAGAACATTCGCACCATCGTCATCAACAGATGAACTGCCATTCACTGTATTTTTTCCTTCAATAGTAAAACTGGTAGAACCCCGATGCCCAATCACCACGTGGGAACTATTTCGACTATTGAGATCAGTCACATGGACTTGTACCCCTGCAAAAATATACGGATTTCCATTTTGGCTCGGTGCACTCTGGGTATCGGAGAGTGTCCCTATTCCAATATTCCGAGCAATGTATTCAAATGGGAAGCTTAAGAGGTGTGCATCAAGTCTTCCTTGGCTTTGATGATAATGCAAGGTGACATCATTCGTGTTGTCATTGACTTCAGCATAATAACGATCGCACTTTTTCCCAGCAATCGGAAGTGCTGAGGCATTATTCGTAACAACACTACTATTAAAGAGTTCTAAGGAACCACAGCTTGCCGTTGAAAAATGCTCCACGTTATTAGGCAGAGAGTTCTCGTCTACGACCGTTACAGAGATTTGCGCGCTATCATTCGAGCCCCCATCGCTTACGGTTAACGTCACAGTATACGTTCCTCCTTGGGAGAAAGTATGAGAGGGATTTTCTTGCGTACTGGAATTTCCATCTCCAAAGTCCCAATGGAAAGTAAGCGTATCTTCATCGGGGTCACTTGAATCACGTCCATCAAGCGTGACCCCAAGTCCATCAATGATTGGGGTCTCAATGACTGCGATTGGAATTTGGTTTGTTGGTGGGGGGACAACGACTGTTGCGCTATCAAAGGCACCCAGGTCTTGTGCCGTACTTCTGAGAACAGCACCTCCGTACTCTCCTGCAGGTTGCAGGACGACAGGGAAAGAAGCCAATGCGGCTGGCAGCGGAGCAGCCTGCCCTATGGCTGGAGAATTAGTCTGTAGCTTAAAATTCTTTGCAGCAAGAGAAGGATTCGTGGCATCGACAAAATTGGCAGATTGCTGCAGCGAAGATCCATTCTGGTTGATCTGTACGTCAGGATCATCGCCAAAGTTTTCGTTGCTGGCATATTGATCCGATTCAGCAAAAATCGTGAGCGAAGAGGAGTAAACAAGATTGGCTCCTTCAAAATTGGTCGTTCCACTTCGATTCATCACGCCAATTCGAGTACCACCGGCGAATTCAATAATATTATTCCAGGCTTGCACCTCTCCAGGAGTTGGAGTGGGCCCATTACTATTGTTATTTTCTGTATCAAATAAGCTTCCTCGCCACATATCTACTGTATCCGCGCGCATGTAGAAGGTGTTGTGGAAAAAATACGTGGGTGCTTCATAACCCCGCAGACCAGGTTGGCCATTGGCTGCCCCAGGTGTGGAGAAAAACGGGGCATCAAAGCTATCGGCTCCAAAGTGAAGCGGTCTGGTTGACGGTTGCCCAGAACTGGCTTGATGATCGTTGACAAAAATATTGCCATAGACATAACTCGTTCTGTAGTAGTTTAAGATTTCCTGTTGTGAATAGTGACTGTACATCCAGTCAGGAATAGCATCCTGAGCTTCAACAATGTCTAACGTCCGGTGCGCTGAGTTAAAGTAGTTGTATCGAACCACCACACCGGTTGCTCGCATCTTCAGTTGGGCAATGCTTTCTTGTCCGGGTGTGGGTGCTCCGAAGTAACAACCTTCCACGATATTATATTCACCAGGTTCCGATACCGATTGAAAGTAGACTTGATGATCTCGATTGCCATGGCCATTATTTTCAAATTTACTGCCACGAATAGTCCACGTCTTCGAGAGGGAGCCAGGATCATCATTCGCTTGAATGAACACACCGGATCCATTATTTTCGATCACCATGCCTTGCAAAGTAATATATTGTCCCCCGGCCGACCACATCGCACGACTAAAGCCAAGGTAGGCTTCAGTGACACCATTATGGGTGAAACTATTCGTGGATCGAGCGTCGGCAAGACGGAGATTTTGAATGAGGTAATGCTCGGCATTGACACCGTACGTCCCGGTACTATGCCGTTTATTGATCATGATCAAGGCCATTCGGTAATCGATGTCCCACTCCTGTGGATTAATACTCACCGCATTTTGAGCACTGATCGTCGGTCGATCCCCATTGGCATTGGTGACCCCGTTAATGACGATCGGATTGGCTGCCGTGCCTTGTTCTGAGAGCAAGACCTTGTGTCGATAGGGAGTCGCACGGTGGTAGATGTTCACGACATCGCCGGGTTGTAAGCTTTGCCAGGGCACTCCATCAAGCTCACTCGCAAAATTGTTTCCACCTCCAACGTCGTACCGGATTCCAGTACCGGTTGGCAGACGGGCTTCTGTGACGCTTGCAAACCCTTCAATGGCTTGGCCTGAAGCAGGCGGACCGGTTGGCGGTGGCGGGGTTGAGGTTGAGATCGATATGGCAGTTTGAATCTGGTTACTGAGACTCCCATCGCTCACCGTCAAGCTCACCGTATAATCACCCTCTTGCGTGTAGGTATGGGTTGGGCTTTCTTCAACGCTGGAATCTCCATCTCCAAAATTCCAGCTAAAAGTCAGGTCGTCGTTCTCAAGATCGCTCGATCCACTTCCATCAAAAATCACCTCATAACTGTTGACAACAGGATTGGCCATCGCGGCAATTGGAGCCGTGTTTGGCACGGAGCCACCCGCTGTTGTTAAACGCACAGCATCAGCGCCGATGTAGGTAGTGCTCCCATAAATGAGGCCTTCATCAGAGATCTCTACATAGCCCTGGGAACCGGCATTAAAGGCAAAAGTGCCTAAGAAAAACCATTCTCCGCTGCTACCGGTGTCACAGTCTTGATCGACAGCAATGGTCGTTTCTCCTAAGGCATGAACAATTTTGTGGGGAACATCGGTGGCTCGATTGCTGTAACAGGAATTCCAGGCATGAACATCATAGCTATCGGTAATAGGTATAGTCGGTGTGAAGCGAAAAGAATCGATTCCCCCGCCTACGATGGCGTACACAGACATATTATTGAAATGGTTCGTCGCACCTGTGGCATCGCTCCACGTTCCTATGCTGCTGGTTTCTGAATCGATGTTGTCAATAATAATTTCAATTGGAGTGGTGACGGTGACAGAAATTTGAGCACTGTTGGAAGTTAACTGGCCGTCACTCACCGTGAGGGTGACGGTATATTCTCCTGCTTGAGCAAACGTATGAGAAGGAACTTCCTCACTACTGGTATTTCCATCTCCAAAGTTCCAACTAAAAGTCAGATCATCCCCATCAGGGTCAGTAGAATTGCTCCCATCCAAAGAAATATGTAAATCATAAATCGTAGGAGTGGCGATGACGGCAAGTGGCGCTTGGTTTGGTGCAAGAGTAAAACGTGCGGCATCGGCACCGATGTAGGTCGTAAAACCATACGCGAGCCCTTCGTCAGAGATTTCCAGGTAACCACTGTTGCCCGCAGAAAAAGAGAAGCGCCCTAAATTCAACCATTCACCACTACTTCCGGAATCACAATCTTGATCGACAATGATAACGACTTCTCCGAACGCGTGGACAATTGTATGGGGCACATCTGTTGCGCGATTATCATAACAAGAATTCCATACGGCGACATCGTATTTCGCTGTAGAGGGTAAGTTCGGTGTAAAGCGAAATGAATCGATGTTACCTCCGACGGTGGCATACTGAGACATACTGCCATAATGCTGATTTGCCGCAGTGGCATTATTCCAAGTGCCTGTACTGCTGGCTCCGGAATCACTATCGTCAAGAATGATTGCTGTTGTTTGGGCAAAAACAGTCGTGTACGTGACTGGTGTGAAAAAGAGCGAAGAAATAAAAAAAAGGAATGCGGCATATCGCAATTTTTTCATTGTACCATCGGAAATATTTCCCACGTTCTGTCCTCCTCCTAAGTGTTCCCTAACGATGTTGAATCAACGCTATTCCCTGTGATTTGCGGCGGATATTGTCATGACTCTCCTGACAAATTGTTCAGTCGCTTGTCTGTGCGACCATTGGCATGAAATACAAGATTACAACCGTAATCCCATCACAAAAATCGAAAACCGCCAGATTTCAACAAGTTGATGGGGTGGCTATCAAAGATCGATGACATGCCCATGGTTTAATATTGAAGTGCTGTGATGGGCATCAATCGTATCATCGTAAATTGTGTTCATGGGGAGGGAGTCTGAACCGTGTAGTAGGTAAATATGTCCTCGCTTCAGGTCTCACCTCATTTGGGTTGTTGGAGCTCAACCTAACCAGCTGTCCGATTTTTATTTAACCACCACAGCTTTCCTATGGCCAGACACAAACATGATAATGCACTGAAATTACCAGAGAATGTCATGTGGCCATTCATCCGTTTGGGTGAAATGGACAAAGATATTTCATGCTAGAGGTTGGTGGGCGTGGCGAGGAACACTGACAAATGCATAATAATTGGAACAGAAAGACATATGGGAACAGGAAGACACGATAGGCTGCTTGCCGCGATTGACACAGCCTATGACTGTATCGGTGATGCGTATGATCGCGCGCGCGCTGTGCAAACCTATTCCGAGGTGGCTCATGACAGCGGCGTGATCTTCGCAGATGTCAACATACTCCTGGGGAGCACCACCAATCTGCACTGGCACAATGTTGAGGACGAGGCCATCAAGTCTTTTAACCGCCGCTTTCAATGTCCGGCGCGTGATAAACTTGTAAAAACGATCATGAGTCATCCTCCTTGTGTGCCAATATTGCGCCAATCCGTTCTCTCCGAGGACGAGTGGCTCACATCCGAGATGTATAAAGTGGGGTCACAACCCTGGGGGTTTCACTCTCATGGAACCTCGTACATATCGGGAAAAATCCTGACCAAAACCTTTTGCTTTTTTCTAAGGCACCCCGGGCAGGACTCCCTAGACGCAGAAACATTGAGCATGCTGGCCATTCTCAACACGCACCTCCGGCGTGCCCTGAACCTTCAACATCGCATTCATCGGCTGGAAGAAACCGTCATCAAGTCAAACAACATTCTTGATTTGATCGAGTTCGGCCTGGTGCTGTATGACGTGGATAAGACCCCGGTCTTTGTCAATGCCGCCGCGCAGAGAATTCTCAATGCAAAGGATGGGTTACGGTGGAGAGCGAATGCAATGGAGATTGACGATCGCGCGGCCAAGCAACAATTTCAGTCTTTGATTGACGGGAGTTATCACCCCGCCACCCCCGCCAACCAGCGCTCAGGCGGGGTGATGTCGATTCCACGCGTATCACGTTTGCGCCCCTATAGCCTTATGGTGTCACCCATGCACTCTCACAGATCAACCATGGAGAATGTCACGGTCGCAGTGTTTATCTTTGACCCCCACCACCCCTGCGAGAAAACGGCAATCAATCTCTTTGTTTCCTCTTACGAGCTGACGAGTCCGGAAGCGAAGCTCGCACAGTATCTGGTGCTGGGCTATACGCTGGAAGACATAGCACAGCTCCGTACTGTGAGTCGCAACACGATCAAGACGCAATTACAGTCCATTTTCAGCAAAACCGGAACCAACCGACAATCAGAACTCGTGAGCCTCCTGCTGCGCTCAGTCGCAGGCATGAGTTTGAAAATATAAACACTCACTGCCTGCAGGGTTCTGTCGCAAAGAGGGAGATATGAGACGATGAACCCTTTGCCAAGGAACCTTCCCTGCCACCGATTTCTTTCAACGGGCGCCACGTTCAGCAAGACATGATCCGCCAAAGCATCCGGTGGTATCTGCCGACTCACTCCGTTATCGAAATAGTGAGGACCTGATCGTCGAACGGGGATTTTCCGTGGATCACCGCGCGATCAATCGATGGGTCTTGCAAGACTCCTCTCAACTCGACGCGGCCTTCCGACGCAATAAAAATCCTGTCGGGACCCGCTGGGAAATGGACGAACGTTCTATCAGGAAATGAAAAAAACCGAACGAGCAGAGAGGAGTCGTGTGCCTACTCGACCAAGCCTGCTAATGGGTGCCCTACGACTCATCATAAAGGTTTGAACGAGACGCGTTGAGCGAGTCGAGAGATGCCTAAAAGATTTAAAAGGGTAAGGAAAGAACTCGGAATTTATGGAGTGGCCGTACTAAGAAAGGACAGGCCCTCAACTCAAGAGTGGGACAGGCTTGGTGAATACATCAAACAACAGACTTGCCATCTCATCCACATCTAGAACCGAGTAGATTAATGAAGGCATTCTTCAATGAACTGCATCAAGTCAGTGAGGTCACCTGCGTCAGCATTTTTCATTGCTCTAATATATTGATCACGAACTTCATTCCCTTGAGCCATAAGTTGGATTTGTGGCCACTGCGGAATAGGATGGTGACGCGAGTACAAGAAAACATCAGTGATAAGCCTTGCATGCCGCCCATTCCCATTGATAAAGGGATGAATAT
>JAJDBQ010000204.1 GCA_029261255.1 Nitrospirales bacterium | reverse complement strand
TCCAGTGACCGCGCATTTCTCATTTATACCTTGCATTTGATGGAATCGATAGAAGATTCAGGCGGCTTGATGAGTGATGTGAAACTCCAACAGCTATTATTTCTGGCCGAGTTGCAAATGTTGGGGAAGGGCCTCAAGGGGCTACATTGGGAATTTGTTCGTTTTCCTTATGGGGCATTTAGTAAGGATGTGGATAACGATTTACTATTTTTGCGTCGCAAAGAACGGATTCAGAACTTTGATGTGACGGGAGATGCTGAAGATGTCATGCCGTTAATCGATAAAGTTGTAGAGGGTCATGACGCCAATGAGCAGGTCATGGAAATCATTCGTACAGTCGTTGTGACATATGGGGTTCAGGATACCAGTGAGATCATGTCAACGGTGGAGGCGATAGAATTAAGTCCGGCTGATAATCCTGAACTAAAACTAGCGATTCGGGATATCTCGTTTCATACGATTATGTTAGTGCCTTCTCGAGTAGAGACGACAGAGGCGTTTACACTTTCGGCGGGTCAAGCGAAAAAACTGAATACGGCAATGGGGTATTAGGGAGAATGGAAATTCAAACGTGAGGCGTGACAAGTGAGGGGTAAGGTGCACGACGGAAGAAAAGACCGTTTCCCTTTCATGCCTGAAAGAGAAACGATCCCTGCCATTAGCCTTATTTCATCGAGGTTTTCTTCAGGCTTTTTTTCTCTGTCTCTACCATAAATGCGGCATTCAATGCTTCTAAGCGAACTTGCCCCACGCCGCTGACCGCTACCAATTCGTCCATTGTCGAAAAATTCCCGTTTTCTTGTTTGTAGTCCAAGATATGTTGTGCTGTATCGTGACCGATGCCTTTGATGGCTTCCAACTGTTCCATTGTTGCCGAATTCAGGTCAGTTTTCATGGCAGCGATGGCCCCTGAAACAGGAAGGAATACACCCAATGACAGACATGCAGCCAGAATGAGAGTCGTCAGTGGCTTTGAACTAAATTTCATCATTTCGCTCCTTTGTTAAAACACAAAAAAAAGAGTTGCCTCCGACGGATGTATTGAAGTCCGCCGTAGGCAAGCTCAATCAATAATGAAAGAAACATAAGGACGCGGGAAGTCTTTTTGCTAGGTGTCGAGGGATTTTCACGATATCAAGAAATATCCCTCTGGAATTGATAGATTTTGAAGAGTTTGAAGGTAGGACTAAGTCGAAAATTGGTACAGATTCCCGAATTTTTCTTCAAGATCTTTGACGAAAGGTTCTGAGGTTAACGCTTGACCTGTCACTTGTTGAATCAAGTCACTCGCCGAATATTGCCGGCCCCATTTGTGGACGCGATCATTGAGCCAGTTTTTTAACGGTAGAAAATTTCCTTGACCTATATTCTGCTCCAGGTCGGCCATGTCTTGCTTCGCTTGCTGAAACAACATGGCAGCATAGAGGTTCCCTAGAGTGTACGTTGGGAAATATCCAAAAGCGCCGAACGACCAATGGACATCTTGCAGCACGCCTTCAGCATCGTTGGATGGCGTTACCCCTAAATATTCCTCTATTTTGGCATTCCAGAGCTCAGGTAATTCATCGACCTCGACTCGGCCTTCAATCACTTCCAGCTCAATTTCGAATCTCACCATGATGTGCAGGTTGTAAGTCAGCTCGTCGGCTTCAACTCGAACCAGCGATGGCACCACTTGATTGATGGCCAGATAAAATTCTTCTGCTTGCACCGCGCCAAGTTGCTCAGGGAAGGTTTCTTGTAATTTCGGGTAAAGGTACTTCCAGAAGGCTTGTGAGCGACCTACGCTATTTTCCCACAGTCGCGACTGGCTTTCATGAATGCCTAAAGAAATAGCCTCTCCTAATGGCGTCCCATAATGTTGGGGAGATAACCCTTGCTCATACAGACCATGCCCTCCCTCGTGGATGCAACTGAATAGGCAGGAGGGCATGTCTTTTTCAAAGACACGCGTGGTGACTCGTGCATCAGTGGGATGAAATGCAGTTGTGAAGGGATGAGCAGAAAGATCCAGACGTCCGCGCTGAAAGTTATACCCCATTTGTTTGAGTACCAATCGACCAAAGTCTACTTGTTTGGCGGTGTCAAACGATTGTGTGAGTAAGCTGGTATTCGGCTGGACTGGAGAATTTCGAATCTGGTCTAGCAAACGAATAAGATGTGTCCGCAATTCTGCAAAAAGTGGGCGGAGCTGGGCGACGGTTGACCCGGGTTCAAATGTATCGAGTAAGGCGTTATAAGGCGAATCGGTGTAGCTCAAATATTCGGCTTCTTGTTGTTTGAGTCTGACTAAGCGCTCTAAGTTTGGGAGAAATCGCTGGAAATCGTTCGTCTTCCGAGCTTCTTGCCAAATCTGTTGGGCGAGTGAGCATTCCCGTTCCAGTTTATTCACGAAGGAGGAAGGCAATTTTTTCGCGCGAGAAAAATCTCTCCAGGTTTCCCGAAGCAAGGCGTGTGCGGTGTCATCCAGTGTTGTTTCTTGATTGGGTAAGATCGTGCCAGTATCGATATCCACGAATGAGCCGAGCAGGGATTCAACTTCGGGCGAGGTAAATTGGTTATGAGCCAATGTTTGGAGAGTGGCTAACTGTTCGGCTCGGATGGCGCCGCTCCCGGCTGGCATATAGGTTTCTTGATCCCACGAGAGAACAGCTGCCGCATCGTGGAGATGATGAATCTCTCGGAGTTTGGATTTCAGTGAATCAAGTGAAGCCGGAGAAGTCATAAGTCGGTCCCTTTTTGATGATGAGGTCGTCAAGATGTATCGTCTGGGACTCTACGCCAGCGGTACAGAAATTGGCAATAAAGACTCATCGGCTTCAATGTTAAGAATAGCGAGTTTTTTTCCCTCGTCATCCCCGAAATTTTTTATCGGGGATCCATAGGAAATCATTAAGAAGATGTATTCGTGGAATGCTTCTCCATTGCAGGTTATCTGGTCATGCTTGCCGAGCAAGACAGTAGGAGAGGAAAATGAGCTTCTTCATTATCTGTTATGTGCTTTTTTCAGGAGGGAATTCTTATGAAGCCAATGGTGTTGCCGGAGGTTGAAGCCTATGCGGAAGCTCATTCGAATGACGAATCGGAAATCTGTCGGCGGCTTCGAGAGGAGACCCATCGGACGATGGACTGTCCTCAAATGGTCGTAGGACCGTTGGAAGGAGCCTTTTTAAAGGTGATGGCCATGAGCGTTGGTGCTAAGCGAATTTTAGAAATTGGGACATTCACGGGTTATAGCGCCTTGTGTTTTGCGGAGAGTCTTCCCGATGGGGGAGAGATCATCACTTGTGATATTGATCAGGAATCGACGACGTTGGCCAAAAGATATTGGGCTGAAAGTCCGCATGGTTCAAAAATTCAACTTCGTCTCGCTCCGGCACTGGAAACCCTTGAAAACGTGGAAGGCCAATTTGATCTCATTTTTATTGATGCTGATAAAGCGAATTATGTGAATTATTTTCAGCGGGCTTTGGAATTGATTGCTCCGACAGGTGTGATTCTCATTGATAATGTGCTGTGGTGTGGAGATGTGTTGAAAAGTCCGCCACCAGATTCCAATACCGAAGCCATTCAAGAACTGAATCGCCTAGTCCATGCAGAACCGCGAGTCTCCGCCGTGTTGCTCACCATTAGAGACGGTGTCTTCTTAATCAAGCCTCGACGTTCCAATGTTTAAAGACTACAGGTTCTCCTTGCAGGAAAATACTGTCAGGGCTAGTGGGCCTGTCGGATGGTTTTTTCTCTTGCCTTCGGTTGCTTGAATCTCTTTTGTAATGAATGAATGCGCGCCAGATATTTGCGTACGTCGTGATCCCCGCATTGTTGGCGTGGACGAAGCTTGAGCCCCCGATTGGTATAGATCTTCCCAGCTCCCGTACCACAGAGATGAATGATTGCGGCCAAGTCCTGCTTTTGTTGGAGTGTGGTTGTCTTGAGTCGTCGTTTTCCTAACAACTCTGTCACTCGGCGATCAAGTCGTGCCGAAGTCAATTCAATGGCGTGGCTGGGTACAATGCGAGTGTATAGGCTATTGAACCAGCACGATTTCAGGTTGTGCCACGCGCCGTCTTCGACGACCAGATGATCGTGGATGCAATAGCCTGTGGCTTCCTCGAAGGTTCCGTCAGTAATCTGAAACATGCCCACCGCGCTTGAAGCTGGACGGTACCATTCCAGTGGATTCCATGATCGTTGCCACCGCCAGTATGTGCGTGCCACAGGATTGCCTGACGCCTCGACTTGCGCGAGTGCCGCCAGAAACTCCGGGGTGATGATGGCGGTCGCATGCTCCCGAAAGAGGGACTCGTATTGCTTCCATGTCTCGGTAGGGGGCTTGTTGAGTGAACGGTCCAAAGGGAAGAAGATCTCGCTAGGCTTATTCAACGTATGAAAGGACCAGTTGATGCCGAACCACAGGAGAAACAGGAGGGCTGGGATTACGATAATACGAACAAGTGGCGGTGAAACCCAGAGTGCCTTCGTGAATATTCGAATCGCACGCAAACCTTCGCGCCCGACGCGTTTGAGTGTGGAGAGTGTAATGCCACTTTTGCGCCTCTTTCGTCGGCGAGGATGTTTATGCGTAAGTTGCTTAGATCTCAACGCCATAGAGTCATCATACCCGATACAAGACATTGAGAGGCACGATGGGTTCCTCTGCTCCCAGACCGCGCACGCTCGGGTGGATGCGAGGGATTGTGCAATCTACTTTTATTGTTTCCAGAGTCCCACGATAAAGCAGTGGTCGTTCGATTTTGTACAGTGGGTAGGTCTTCCCGTCGTCTCCCTCGAACGATATAGATTTTGAGAAGGTATGTTCAGTTTGGTCTATTATGGAAAATGGATTAACTACGATCAGTTTGCTGTGGAAGTTTACTACGCGTGCGAAGAGTTCCCCATTTCCGACCTTCTAAACACCAATGTTAATGGCAAAAAGCTCTATCTAAGCAACATTGGTATTCATTGACAGGGAAAATTCTACCTATTTATTATTTGAAATCTTTAACCGAAAATTCTATTTTAGATAAAGCAATTAACCATAGGGAATGAACAGATGTATTCTGAATAGCGAAGAAGAAATGGAGTAACCATTCCTAATTGTTTTTCAAGAAATTGACGAAGCTGACACAAATACAGATTTAATTAAAAAAAAAAGGACATGATGTTGAGTCGATTAGTTCTCGTTGTTCTCCTACTTGGAACTGTTGGTTGTTCCTCGGCCACATACATTCGGGCAACGGTTGCGGGCAATCCTTTCGATAGAGTTGCGCAAGAGGCTCAAGATAACTGGTCCGTCGAGCAGGTGGATCCTAATACTTTGCATCTCAGTGATGCCTGGCCGTTTCATAGTATCTTTGCCCTTGGCTATAGTGTCTCTCACGCGAATCTCTCCTATGATCCGACGGATTCTGTGCTAAATATTCAGTACTTTTTTCAATCGAATCAGTTACTCATGCTTTTTATTCCTTTCTTTTTAGACGCCGAGCCAGGATTTGCTGGTGGGGCGCTCAAGCCAATCATGAATGAGCAGATTAATGCCATCCTAAGGTGGAGCGGGGCGTCAGTGCTATCGAGACGCGCCGGTGAACAGTCTGATCCATTTCCACCCGAGAGTCCCGTATCCTCGCCCCCGGCTGACTAGGGACCGTGGCGGAATACAGCGCGAGCTCCTGGGAACATTGCTTGATTTTGAACCTTGAGAACGGACGCGCTTCAAAACTGTACTCGCCTTGTCATCCGAGAACAGGGGCGGATGTTCTTGCCGCTTAGATGCCCTCCACGCTGATTTTCTCTCCAAGACGGGTTGCTCACCAAAGTTGTGTTTCGCATAAGCATCAAATATGAATCCTTAACAATTTAAATGAGGGTGCGAGGTTGGGTGGGCTCAGATCTTTCGTTTCACTCAAGATGACACTTTTGAAGTGTTATCGCCTTTAATGAACAATCGGAAGGTTGATGTGTGAAGGCTGGTTGAGTGTGTGTCCAATTTTCCACGTTGGTGGTGGGCTGTCCAACTGTTGGAAGTGATCTTTATCGGCTCCTGCCAACGCGACGCGTATGTGGTGGCCTTTCTTGAATTGGTATGAGACGGGGAGTAGATCTAGGGTTAAGGGAACCACTTTACCTGGAATGAGAGGCGTGGCATCTGCTCGTCGATACGTGTGATGAGGAATTGTGAGTGTTGGTTCTGTCGAGTTTTCGACGGGCTGCCAATTGCGGTGCAAGGCTCGTAATTCACCTTCGGTGACATAATGTACTGATCCGTCCGGTGCTACATCTTCTAAATAGACAAAGAGTGTTGTATCGGTGGCATTGGCTGAGAGATAGATGGTCGCAACGGGGTGCCCGGTGACTTCGATACTTTCGGGAAGCGGGTCCGTTGTATAATGCATCAACTTCTTATCTTGTTCTTTACGATCCGGGTACGGGTTTTTCAATGAAATACCTACCAACGTGTTCCACCGGGAATTTGGGCCAGTTCCTGCCGTGGGGTCGACATGATAGCTGTCGGTTGGCGATTCATTCTGAGGGGGATTCACTGAGAGAGTATTGTTCGTCTGCAAAAAGAATTGGGTGGATGTGGATCGTGGAGGCCAATGTGTTGCGGTGTTCCATCGTTCGGCGCCCATCGTGTAGTACTGAATAGGGGGTGCGACGTGGTTAGCAGTTTGATGATTGTTGAGGTGTTGATTAAAGAACTGGATCAGTTCTTGGGCATGATCAAATTTGGCCGGCCCTATGGCATACGGACTAATCTGTCGCTTTCCGCCATGATCCCAAGGGCCTAGAATTAATTTGTTGTCAGGATTGTTATGGTGGAGATGACGTTTAATGGCAGCTAAGCCATAGCCTCCATCAAACCATCCACTATAGCTGTAGATCGCAGCGCCGGATTGTTCAATTTCCTTGGCGAAGGTTTTGGTGCTCAGGGCATCAATATTCGTGGCTTGTCGTGAGGGTGGTGGATCGTCCCGAAACGTAACCCCCGAGGCTTCAATGAACGGGCTCCAATTGACTTCATGTTCTTTCACCGCCATGTTCAGGAGCTCATAGTCAGAGTCTTCATCAACTGGATGAACGCCACGTACGAAGAGATTGGCGATCCAGCCAGCGAATGGGAGTTCATTGTGGTCCAGTGTGTTATTGATGTAACTCCAGGTTTCGGTAAACCATTTCAAATGTATGCCGCCGGGAAAGGCAATTTCAGTATAGAGATCAAATCCTGCAAACATGGGAGCGATGGCTTTGACTGCCGGATGTTGATTGACGAGAAGCATTTCAGCTGTTCCGCCACTATATGAAATCCCCATGGCTCCAACTTTTCCATTCGACCAGGGTTGGGACACAATCCAATCCACAATTTCCGCGCCGTCTTTAATCTCCGCAGGGGACCAAGCAATTGGACGTGTGCCAAACGATGCGCCGGAGCCTCGGACATCGACATCGACCCACGCATAGCCCTGCTGGAGAAAACGCTCAGCATAATTTCCAATGATTCCGCGAGGACGGTCGTCTTTGAAGAGTGCAATGAGCCAGCGATACTCAAACGATCGCCAGTAGCGCGTTTGGTGCAACATCGTGGGCACCTGTTGCCCTGGTTTAAGTCTATCAGGCAAGTAGAAATCAATGGCGATCTTGACGCCATCTCGCATCGTGAGATACTTCGAGGTACGTTTCCAGGAATAGTTGGCCGTTTGATCGGAGGTTACGGCTGAGTCAGTGTGCGTATTCTGTGCATCCGATTGGTCTCTGGAAAGAGGCGAGCATCCAATGAATCCTCCGAGGACGAGTGAGAGGACGATAGGAAGTACTAAAGTACGAATGGGGTATTTACGTGCAGAGTGATGGAAGCGTTGTGGGATTCTGTTCGAACGGTTTTGTGACATGAGAGACACGAATAAATGAATAAAAAAGTTGATGATCCTGAGTTGCAAAGTCCTTCGGACTGTTTTGTGAGTGATTGTTTTTAGATGATATCAAGAAGTTAAGTAAAGGGAAGATGGATGGCATCAGCTTTTGGACATGTGGCCGTGGCCTATGCGATGGGAAAAACCTTGAATCCAGTATGGGCTTCGACAAGGTTTTGGATGCTCACTGTGTTGTGCTGCCTCTTGCCGGATGCTGATGTGTTGGGTCTGGTGTTGGGAATACCTTACGAACATATGTGGGGCCATCGAGGTCTGACTCATTCCATTTTTTTTGCAGTATCTATAGGTTTGGTGCTGCCTAAGTTGGCCGTTCCATTCCTATCTCGCTGGAGTGTGCACTATGGAATGTTGGCGATGTATTTTAGTCTTGTCACATTGTCTCATGGCTTCTTAGATGCATTCACCGATGGTGGTTTAGGCGTGGCTTTTTTTGCGCCGTTCGACTCAACCCGCTATTTCTTTCCGTGGAGACCGATTGCTGTTTCTCCCATAGGGCTGACGTCATTCTTTTCGTCTTTGGGCCTTGGTGTGTTGCTCAACGAAGTTGTCTGGATTGGAATTCCGGTGGCTTGTTGGCTGATTGGGTTGCGAAAGGTTCAAAAGAAAAGGGCCTCCCTTTCTAGAGAGGCCCTTTGAGCTAACAGGATGATTAATTATATCTGCTGTTTGTTTTTCCATCGCCAGTAGCCTAGGCCGGCTATGCCAGAGCTAAAGAACAAGAGGGTTGACGGCTCTGGGACAGGTTGGGGGCTCGCTCCAATAAATGCTTGTCTTGTATTCACGGCTCCAAAGGTGTTGCCCATGAATGTGGCCCAGGTAAAGTCGCCTGAATCGCTTCCCAATCCAGTTAACTGCAAAGAATTTCCGACTGGCGTACTGGAAGGTTCAGTAACCCCAATGTCGGTACTTGTGAAGCCATCTGCCAGTCCTCCCACAGCTGTGAACGAGCCTTCATAACTTAGAAATTGGACCACACTGCTGCTCGGATCGATGAGAGCGAAGCCGTCTGGAGAACCATTTTGTATGCCTGCCTGAAGAAAAACCAAAAGCCCAAATCCGTTTTGTTGGTTCGAAAGGACACCAGCCAAACTAATCGTGTTATAGGGTGCCCTACTGTTTCCGTTATATAGCTGTATTGACCAGCCAGTTAAATCAGTCCCTGCAGACCCAGCAATTTCAATGGCTTCGCCGGTGTCTGCTCCAGCGTTGTCATAATGAATTTCATTGAAAAACACACTAGTGGCTTGAGCAGATCCCCAGGATAAAGACGTGAGTAGGATCACGAATCCTAAGGTGTGGCTCAAAGTTCGTAACGGCTTGTGCATGGATAAAAATCCTTTTGAAAGAAGAAATTAGAAAAAATGCAAGGAACAAACAGTAGGCATCGTCTAAAAGAAAAAACAAGGCAGGAAAAAAGAAAACGGGCAGCATGGAAAACTATCCAATATCGATTGATCTGGCTCGTCTATGATGTTGGTGCAAGTTAGTGGGAAATCACGGAAGTTCGTAGAGCAAGCCTTACTTCGTTCACCTGAGATTTTTTAAAAGAGATCGAAGACGGCAGGAGATACTAAAAATGTCGCTGACTTCAGCCATCATGCCGGAGAGCTCTATCACGTGATTTAGCGGGAATGAGCAAACTGTAATGCGAGGCAACGCAGAAAGGCCAATGCTGCAGTTGGGAAGGTTGCCGACAATTCGATCACAGAAAACTAACGTGCTTGCGGAAAATGTGAATCAGAAAGGCGAGGCACAGAGAGACCATCGGGAATCACTGGGCGATTCACCAAATGGTCTCTCTGCAGAAACTAATAGGTCCAGATGAGAATGAACGTATAGGAATTTTTTTGGTAATCGTATAAGGGAATATCTGATTTATTGCGAATTCCTAAGTATTGGAAGGTCAGTGAGAAAGCTTGGGAGAGCGGTTTTGTTAGCTGAACGAGATGAGTTTGCTGACGATCATCCCGCTTTGAGAGATTGCCCGATTTGTCTAAAAAGGAGACGGTTGTTTGACGATTTTTGTATGCACGCCAGTGTACTTCATAGTCGTATCGCAAGCTCATTTTCCCCCAAGGAAGTTGTAGTTGCGCCCCCGTAAGCAGTCGATTCCCTCGATAGGAAAATGCCGCACCCTCGGTACTTTCGTTATCATATTGATATCCAATCCGTAACAGAAGTTTGTCATCTACCAGACGAAAGGCATGTATAAGACCAGCGGTATTGTTATATCCGTCCCGAAGTTCTCCCCTAAACCGAATATCATCATTGCCAATTTCACGGAAGAATGTTTGAACCTGATAACGGTAAAGTGCAGTCGTGATATTCCCGACCGTTCCTATGCCAGGCAGTGTGAATGTTGGTCCAATGAGGGTAGCACTCGTTGTTGGTGTATGGCGGGACAAAAATCCATCCGACCCCAAGAATAAATAGTCATAGGTATATTGCACGCCAAGTTGAAAGGGAAGGTCAGCGATGACGTTTCGGTAGAAGCCGGACAATCCGACTAAGTGGTCTTGGATATTGAATCTTTTGAATCCCTCATCATAAAGAGTTTGGAAGAATGAATACGTGGCAGTGGCTTCAAATGGCCCATTGCGCAAGAAGGAATAATCTGCTCGTAGGGAGCCGAGTGCCCCATACGATGTCTCGTCCCTTCTTTGCAAAGCTTTGATCAGTGGGTTGGGGTTGTTGGTAACCAGCAAAGGGATGGTGTTGTTGGGAGTGAAACGAATATCACCAACAGAGTCAGGATTGATTTTGACATTGTCATCATAGAATCCCCCGGCACTGATTTGAAGTCGAAACCGTTTTTGTGTATTCGACACTTGTCCAGCTGAAAGGGCTTCACGAATACGGATAGAGGCTTGCGTGAGGGGAGAAATTGTCTGAGTGCGTTGCACTTGCTCCAATTCACGAAGAGCTTCATTGGGTAACCCTAAGACCCCAAGTGCTAACCCCCGATAAAACCCGTTCAATTGCTGCATGTCAGGGTCAGGACTCTGGTTCAGCTCAAAGGCGTCGACGGCCTGTGCATATTGTTTGTCACGATATCGGAGAAATCCGACATAATAGCCCATGTTTTCTGCATCAGGGTCTTGTTTGTACACTGCGTCCAGAAACGGTTTAGCGCTATCATAATTGCCTGCTGCGAAATGAGCGATGCCTAAATGTTTTTGAATATCTAAATCGGTCGGTCGAAGTTGATGAACGGTTTCCAAAGGCACAATGGCCATCTCTGGTCTTTTTTGCGCGAGGTGAACCAGGCCTTTGTAGAATAAGCTCCGCTCGTGTTGCGGATCGAGTACGAGTGCTTGATCTAACAGAGCCATGGCCTCATCGTATTGTTCGTCGTCATAGGCAATGGCTGCATTGGCTGCGAGAACATTAGCATCTGCTCGTTGTCCCCAAGCGGTTGGTGTGCTCCAACCCGCTGCTGCAAGCACGATGATTGTGAGGAAGAAACAATAAAATTTTGGAAGACCATGGTCACGCATATCACGTCCTATTCTAGAAGTGTGATGTTTAGGATGATCGTCACCTGAGTATTGTATAAATTAGGATGTTGAGGGGACGTTCAACGGAAAAATTTACATCAGGTTAGAACGATGCCTACAATGAGAGCAAGGGTTTACAAAGAATCAGGCCATTTGTCAATTTGAATTAGCTCGAAATGCAGCATCATGATGGCTTTGGGTTATGGGTGAAATCTAGAACGATATGTTTATAGTGGCTCGTTTTTTTCCATAAGAAGATAAGCAACGAGGATTCTAAAATGTGCGATGAAAGGGAGTAAAGCGATGGTGAATCACGTGAAGCGGGGGAATTGGTGGCGTCATTCTGGCAAGCAGGGGAGATGGCTAGTCGCTGTGTGCGGAGGCTTCCTCTGTTTGTTGACGTCTACATGGGTCTATGCTGAGTCTCTCTCTCCTCAAGAACCCATGATTGAGCACCTAGAATTTTTAGGGTACGAATGCGATCAAGTCGAGGCTGGTATCCGGGCTAAACACCCATCTAAAATACATTTGTATATCACGAATGCTTTCGGTGGCATTCGTATGCAAACGGGATTTCCAGGAAAACCGCCGCATTTAGACGTGGGATCGCGCTATCTCACGACCAATAACCTGGGCAAGGAACTATCCGTCATGCAAGTGTATTGGTCAGATGACGGCAACCTTTTTGCGATGGCCTGGATGCCTGGAATGTACGAAAAGTCCCGCGTGGCTTTGTTTATGGAAGCATGGGATCGTGATGCTACGATTCTGCGCCAATCGTATGATCAGTTAAAACCTTTTCTCAAGGAAGAACGCAATGATTCTGCTACGGGACCCTAAGGGGCGCCGGGAATGTTAAGCATAGGAGGAAATCGGGAACGTTTAATGGTTGGGATGAAAATGCCCCAACGCCGCGTGGTGTAGTTCGTGGCCACAGACTTCGAAATTCCATTTTGGACAATAGAGGGTTTCTGTTGAAAAATCATAGAACCCTCTGACTGTCTTGACTGCAGCCAAATCCCCCCGCAACCATGGTTGGAATTGTATCCCAGGTTGCCCCGTCTTGGATTTCCACATGTCTTGTAAGCTTTTATTATCTAAAAAAACCACATTAAGGCGGAGAATGTCGTGAGTTTCTATGTAACGGCCTTGTTGCGAGCATCCGACCATAGAGACCACACCAAGACAAAGCCCTGCTACGATCAGAAATTTTTTTAGCGTTTTCTCGACGAACTCATTGATTCTAGACATAGAAAGCGCGCTTTCATTTCGTTAAAGAACGAGGTCGCGGTGAAGACAACCACATGCTGATCTTTTTCGGTATGAAAGAGAGAAGAATTGATGTGGTCTGCGACCACATGAGGAGCGATGGCAAGAAAGTAGAGCTGAACCTCATTTCTGTCCTAGAAAATACCTAGTGGTAACTAGGAGCTGCTTCGTTCGTTGTGGCGCATCATAATGTAACGAGTCAGTTGTATTGAAAATTCGAGGAAAGGGGAGGGAACGGGCTGGAGAAAGACATAAAGTGATCATCTCGGACTGCGTTTGTGTACCACTTTCGCGTAATAGACATGAAGTTTACAAATTTGATAGAAACTCACAGGGTAAGCCATGAATGCTTATGATATGATGATAACGAGTATTGTCTTATAGAAACGTACATAGAAATCACCGATGAGTTAAGAAGAAAAAAATGATTATTCAAAAAATACTTTTTAGCACCTTGGTCATGCTCCAGGTTATCGGACCATCATGGATTGTGGTGCTGCAGACATCTGAAGCCTTTGCTCAAGATAATTCAAATAGCCAGGCACGTATCGCAGGCTTGCGTGGTATCGTGACCGTCACGCCAACAACTGATGACCGTCTCGGTTATGCCCCAGAGTATAAGTCTGCTCTAGATGCAGGTGATGTGATTACCACAGAGGAAGAATCCATAGCCGAACTTTTAGTGGAGAACCAAGGGCTGCTCACGGTCCAAGAATATTCTGAGGCCATATTGGACAGGGAGAGCGATGGTCGCCTGTCGGTAAATTTGCAAGTAGGAGCTTTGGAATGGTCTCTACCACTGAAAGGCATGACGCCAACGTCTGTCACGGTTTCTACCCCCAACATTCGTGCGACAACAGAGGGTGGGCTGATCACTGCTGATGTGCAACCAACTTTAGGAGACACAGCAAAGGGAGACGTGCCAAGAGAAAGTTATTTGGTGTTAACTCGCCTGCGGGCACAAACACATCCGCCTGGAAAAGTGGCTCTTTTGGAAACCTTTTGTGCAAAAGAAGGGTCACTCGAACTGGATTTCCCGGGGGTACAGTCTGGTGTTCGCGAACAGAAGGAAGTTCCAGCTGGACAATGTGTCGGTTTTTTAAACGGATCCTTGCGCGCAATGGGTGATGAATATGAAATAGCTGACTGGCGGGCCATTTGTGCTGTTGGGCCGCATTGTGACATTCCAGAAGCGACCCAAAAAGAGGTGAAGAAAACACAGGTGGAACTGGCGTTATCTTTGGAGAAAGCATTGGTAGGTACGGACTCGAAAAATTCAGAGGTCGATGAACAAGTAGTCTTAGCCACGACTGGTATTTCGCTTGCTGCATCAACTGATGGTATGGGGCCAGGAGTTCAGGATATTGGCGACACGATTTTGCCGACAACTGGGGTAGATCCTCTTATTGGTGTTCCGACTGCCTCCGGTGGAGGACCGGGAACTCCTGGTGCAGGCGGTGGGGCTCCTGGTGGTGGAGCAGGTGGTCCAATTGGCGGTATGCCGACTCCTGGTGGCGGAATTGAACCCCCTTTGGCGGGAATTTTCCCTCCTCCTGGTAGCTCAGGCCTGGAGCCAGGAAATATACAACAAAAGGCTTTGTTGGCAACCGATGTTGAATTGGCCGGAGGCTTAGGCACCTTAAGTTTTATTAGGGGAGATTTTACTGCCGACAAAGAATTGCTTGTCGCCGATAGTGGACTTTTGGCAACGGCTCCTCATTTAGGAAAGGCACCTCAGAACTCTTTGGTGGTTACGGACCTCAGCCCTATTGGACAAGGCAGTCCATCTAACCAAAAACTGCCATTAGAATTTGGTGCGTTTGATCTTAATTTCCCTAGCTTTCAACAGGAAAAAACGTCTGATGTGCAGATAGGGACGGATGGTTTCAATAACGGTGATGCGGCTTCACGCAAAGAACAACTTGAGCACTTAACCCAATTTGCTAGGCAACCTTTGGATCCCGAAAACATATTAGCTGAGTTGCCTGCAGCAAGCGCTGAATTTCCTTGTCTTCTTTCACCGGGCTCCTGTTATGAAATTGTTTTGGCTGCAGGTCTAGGTGGGCTTGAAACGCCTGACCCAAAACCCGAAGCCGGTGCAGGGATTGATGCATCTATTCAGGTTCGTAGCTCATCGTCGCCTGGGGTTAATAGTGTCGTGACATTGAAAAAAGGTGTCGTTCTAGAGAATACACAAGTTGCTCTTGCTATTCAGGAAAAAACGAATGCGAGTTTTTTAGGGTTGGCTCCTACGCTGGGCCAGGCTATTCAAGCATCGGCCGTTTCCATCTTAGGAGAATTGGGGGAGCCTGCATTGGTCAATGCCGAGGACCGTATCTTGGGTATTCTCAATGGCAGCAATATTCAAGGGGCCAGTGATACCTTAACGACGGCATTACTCGCTGTTTTGGACGGCACGTTACGGGGTCCAATAACACCATCCGTTGTTGGAAAAGATGCCGCTGGTGTTGATATTCTTCGAGGGGATGTCGCTCCCATCATTGAAGTGATTGACGGGAGTGTTGAAGTCACAACTGCAGTCATGATTGGATCGACAGCGACACAGGACCAATCTATGGACCCAGCACTTCAATCTCTCATCGAAGCATCTTCCCCTTTGATTGCCATGATTCGAGGTAATGTAACGACTGCATCAGATTTTGGGAGAGTGGCTGGGGAAAATGCAAAGTTAGCTGCCACATTAGTTCCAGGAGATGCACTGGTTAGTCTCAATGCCAGTTCTCTCATCGTAAATGGACACTTGTTTAATGTGACAGGAGGAGCTCAGCTGAATGTAATTGGCAATCTTCTCTCCGTGCAAGGTAACAGCTCTGTGGATATTGTTGGAGGTGCGTTCGTGAATGTTGGAGCAGGATCGTTGTTCTCCCTGACGAATGGGGCTTTGGTTGATTTTGGTCCGGGAAACAATGTCGTCAGTGTGTCGAATTCTCTTTGTGCTGGAGGCGGATGTTTTGCGCCATTTGCAAATCCGGGCTGGCAGGTGGCGGGGAGCCCGGCTGATTTTTCAGCCCCAAATGGTTTCAATCCATTTGTCGACCTCGGTACGTTTTCTGATGGCAGTGTTAATACACTAAATGTTGGGCAGGATGCAGCAATCTTGTCAGTCGCCCCTGGAGGCTCCATTCAAATTCAATAAGAACAAAGATGGAGAGCACCATTTGGACTCTTTTCGGATATTCCGCATCTGAGGGGAATATTCAAAAAATCCACCGGATTTTTGCAGTTACGGTAGAGTTAGAGACTGTCGGATATTGATGAAGCGTTCCTCAGAGCCGTTGCTCCTGTTCAGCTTGCCTCAAAAATTTCCGCAAGACACATCTGATCCTCTCCTCGATTCTATTCCTCTTCAGCCTTTCCACATCTTTTCTTTCTGACGTGAGACCAATGCGCTCAATACTGCAGAATTGACGTTGTGTTCTGAATGGCTTGTTGATCAATTCAGGTTCATAACCAATAGAGGCTCAAGGAAAGACCAGCACACTATCCGGGCTACTGGTGAGACAAACCGCCCAGAAAGGTTGTAGCTATGTTTGTGCATGGAGCGTACTCTCAGTAGTGAGCATGGGAAAAAAGGCGATCTGTCTGTGCGAAGTCGCTTTCAGCCTTCGTAGCTACTTCGTCGAAGGAGGCCCGGTCGAAGGCAGGGAATACCTCTGGCAGCTTTTTTCAACAGACAGTTGAAGGAATTTTTAGCTGTAGTGGAGTTCGGAGTTTTCTGCGTTATCTTTGCCATTCAGGCTTTTTACTCTTTTTAAGATGATTTGGCTGAGAGTTTCTTAAGTTCCGTATCCAGATCAATTTTCAAATAGGGATCTAATTGCTTGGCTCTTTCGAATATTTCCCGAGCTTTCTTGTGCGCGCCTTGCCGAGCCAACTTCTTTCCTTCTTCTAAGAAGGTCGGGTGTATTGGTAGATTGGGACAGGTTCGTTCATAAGGCATATTGTCTCCCACCATTTGCCTCCATTCCGAAAAAGAGAGATTTTCTCTTGCCGTATCGCATACTGTATGTGCCAGTTGTTCTGTCCCGGTCCAGAGTGTCACGCTCTGGCTATTCCCACCGACGGCAATGATTCGTCCGTCAGGACTGATAGCCATAGCTTCTAACGTGCCTTTGTGTCCAGGAAATTGAATGGGCGGCTGCTTCGGTTCCTGCCAATTCCAAACGCGTAAGGATTTATCAGAACTCACAGAAGCGAGGGATGTCCCATCTGTACTAAATTGAATATGTGAGACTCGTCCCTTTGATCCTGACAAAAAAGTTGGAGGAGCGAGTGACTGGCGAAGGTTCCACAGACCAATTTGTCTATCTCTACTGCCCGTGGCAACCATCCATCCGGAGGGGTGAATCGAAATGGTGGCAATGCTTTGTCGGTGACCCTTCAGAATTTTCGGAGGACTGTCTTTTCGTTGAAGGTCCCATACGCGGAGCGCCAAGTCATCACCGCCAGAAATGAGAGTTTTCCCGTCAGGGGTATACGCGATCGCATTCACTCGTCCTGCATGAGTTCCTAGCGTCACTGGTTGGAGTTCTTCATTTGCCAAATCCCATAATCGAATCGTGTGATCTTGACTGCCCGAAGCGAGTTCTTTCCCATCGGGGCGAAACGCAAGGGTTGTGGCTCCCTTTTGATGTGCTTGAAGAATGCGCGGATAGGCCGTTGGTTCGGAAATCTTCCATAAGCGAATGGTGGAATCTAAGCTTCCAGAGGCAATGTGTTGTCCATCGGGGCTTACAGCTGCTGTCAACACACTGGCGGTGTGGCCGGTGAATATTTTAGGTGCCTTCGATGGCTGGTTCATGGCCCATACAAACATCTTTCCATCACTGGTACCAGCAATCACATGATCGCCAGAAGGATCGAATGTCAACGTATGAATTTTACTAGAGACGCCCTTGAGTGTAATCGGAGACGCGTGGAGCCCGTCGCGAAGAGAGCGATCAATTGTGGACCAATGCGCACCTGGTGTTTGAAGGTTCAACTCATACGCTTGGCGAGCCCAAAGTAACTGTGCTGTTTTTGATTGTATTGGGCTTGGTGATTGTGTGAGCTTAGCCGTGATTTTTGAAACGACTTTGACAATATCCCCCTGACGTGCAGATTGTTCAGATGTTGAGGGACGGAGGCTATTTGTTCCCTCGCTTGTCGCTTTGGAGGAAGCGGTACGTAAGGATTGTTCAAGGCCTTGAATCTTGGTTTGTGCCTTAGTCATTTGCTGTTGGGTACCTTGGATCTGAGATCGGGCATCAGCCAATTGTTGCTCAGTGTCTTGAAGCTTCCGTGAATAGCCATCTCGCTCTTCTGAGGTTTTCCTAAGGTTCGCCTCAGTTACTGAAAATTTGGCCGAGATCTCAGTCAGCTGAGCAATATGTTCCTGCGCCTTGACTAAAGCTGTCTGGTTTTCTTGTAGCTGTGCCTGGAGTGTGGATCCGACTAAAGCCAATTCAGTGGCCTTTTCTTCTGCCTGACGGTTTTGTTCTGAGGATGATGCATGAATAGCCTCTAGAGTCTTTTTCTTCTGCGCTACCTGCATACCTGCCGTTGAAAGTTGATCCCCTAAGTTGGCAATTTGGGTGGTTGCTGAGTTGAGGTCGCGTTGCGCTTGTGTCAACTGAGCTTGCAGCTGAGCGATTTCCTTTTGCTCTTCTTGGATGGCGTGATCCTTTTGCGTGAGGGTTTCCTTGAGATCAACGGTTTGAGTTCTGATGGCAGACAACTCTTGTTGGCTCGTAGTCAGAAGTTCTTGATATTTCGTGCGATCGAGTCGGAGACGACTCAGTTCGGTTCGGGCAAGAGTGGCTTGCTCTTGTGCTGTTTCTTCTGTCACCGTAAGGGCCTGCTGAGTCTCAGTAATCGTGGCTTGCAGTGCTCGAATTTGTGAGTCTGATTCTTCCTGAGCTTCCATGTGTCGTTGAGTTTTGGCATGGACCACTTGTTTTTCTTGAGTGAGCAGCGATTCCAACTCTCTTGTCCGGTCGTGGGCCAGGGCCAATTCAGTGCTGGCGGAATGGAGTTGTGCGTCTAATCGGGAACGGTCAGCTACGAGCTGGTTAATCTCTGAAGGAGCGAGGGAAGACTTCTTCAGCACGGCCATTTGCAACGTTTTCACCTCTTCAAGCGCTCTTTCTAAATCCTCAGCTGCGGTTGTACTTCTAGCTACTAAAAGGGCGCGTTCGGTTTGATGGTCGGCAATCGCCTTGTCCTGTGCGTGTTGTCGGTCTTTAAGTTCGGCGGTCAGAGTTTCTACTTGAGTATGCAGAGTGGCAAGCGCATCTGCCTTTGAGGTCAATTGGGTCTCTAACAATGTACGTTTGTTGACTGAACTTTGAGCTTCATCTGCTGAAAGGTCTTGATAACGAGCTATCGTGGATTCGAGCTCTTCAATTTTTTTCTGAGCTTCTGTGAGCGCTTCTGGGTTTTTTAGTGTACTTTCTGCTCCCATGGAATGGCTGGGGATGGGCGGAGTTTCAATTGGAACCGTTGCGTTATTTTTTGCGTTTAGAACAAGAGGTTTGGACAACTCAGGACTGAAGAACCAGACTAGTAGTCCGACGCCTAGTAAGAAAAGGCTGGCTGCCATAAGAGTGGAGGGCTGCAATGCGGTGACGTACCAAGGCCCAGCTTGGGATGCCGGAGATGAGGTCACCGCACCCTGAGGAAATAGGTGTCGTTTCACCCAACTTAGCGAAAAAATTTCCTGATACAGTGCATTGCGAATGACAATCTCGGTGTGAGTATCATCGTCATCCTCACGAAGAATTCCAATTAATCGAAGCTGCTCTAATGAAGCTTGATTGGTTTTCAGATTTTCTGTTTTACCCTTGAGGAGGTTCAAGTATGCGCCAAGCAAATTGACTCCATTGGTGTCAGGTTCCGTGAGGGCTGTTCGAACGTATTGAAAATGCGGTTCATGGAGACCTTCTGGACTCGTGATGAAACTCTGGATACATTCATCCACTTCTTTTTCAAGCCAGACCGTACGGTGCTGTTCCTCGAGAATCTTGAAGAGCAGTTGCGTGAGGTATGGATGCCCATTTGTCCACTTGTAGACCCACTCCGCGATTTCTTCGGTATCATCTTCATGGAAGCTCATTTTTCCCGCTAAGGCGAGCGTTTCTTCTGTTGTGAAATCTGAGAGCACTACCCGATGGCTCCATTGAAACAATAATGGGCCTCCATCAGGTATGAGCTGTGAAGGGGTCGCCATGCCAGAGATCACGAACGAGATGCGATACAGAATAGAGTTTGTGGCGCGTGATTCGTACATCGAGGTGAGCCATTCAAAGAAGTGGTCACGGAAGGGGAGCGTTATCGTGCGTTCAACTTCATCTATGAACAACACAATGGGCATGGTCATTTCCGGGAGAATGACATCGGTCATCAATTTTGTCAGTCGAATGTAGGGAGGTAAGGCAAAAACTGAAGGTTTCGACCACCAGGTGATTACATCAGTGGTGAGGTCTAGCTGGTCATCCAGGATTCTGACGATATTATAAAACCAGTCTTCTTCTCGTTGAGAAAGTGGAAATTGACTGAGATCAATGCGCACGGCCTGATGTGTATTGGGATTGAGTTGTTCGATTGTATGTGCAATTAGGCTCGTTTTCCCGATTTGAGGAGACTGGAGCATACACGTGGGCCTTGCATTCTGACAGTGATCGAGTAACTCGGCATCCACGGGGCGTTGGACATAGTAAAAATTTCTTGTTTTGTTATTGGGAGTGTTGAAAAAATCTTCGTGGTGAGTCGGTGACATGATTAAATATTACACCTTATGGAGGGTTAAGCACGATTATATGAGGATTTTACTCGTTATTGACGTGGTAAGTCATTAACTGTCTGCATTGGGGTTGGGGATACTGAGAGGATACCGACCGGATTTGAGACGAAGCTCAAAGTTAAAAGTTTTTGTGACTCAAGTTCGGCACCATTCCAAATACGCAGGGCTTCTTTTCTGCTAGGAAATAGGCGACATGTTTAAGTAAAGAGGATAGTGGAATACGTCAACAAGACAATCTTCCCATCTTTTTTAGGCATGTTGTTAAACAGCATGATCATCATTGATTTTGGTTGGTGTCGTCATCAATATGCCTCCTCATGTTGAGCAAGGTTCCAATTATTAATACGTTTTAACTCGTAGATGTTAAAACGTATTAAGTGTGTCAAGATATGATGACGATGAAGGGCTGGGCATGCGATATATCCGATAGTCGAATATGGTTGCTATTTGCAGTATAAAATGAGGTTTTTGGGGAATTTTTGTTGAATGACATGGGGAACCATCTTGAGTGCCAAGTCTGAAAGCCTTGGCCTCTAAGCGGCAAGACTAGAATGTGTCTGAATAACGGACCGTTCAAGGAAGCAGATAGAGAAATGAGACCACAGACTTTCGGCTGGGAATTTGGGTACAGTCCCATCTTTCTGTTTCGATTAGTTGATTCGTGTGACGGCTGAGGAGGAGAGGAGGCTCATGGCATCTTCATCAAAAAAAGTTATTTATGCAGCGCTCATTGGCAACGCGTTGATCGCGGTGACTAAATTTGCCGCATCAGTCGTCACGGGGAGTTCCGCGATGTTAGCGGAAGGCATTCATTCCCTCGTTGATACGGGGAACCAAGGCCTATTACTCCTCGGCTTGCACAAAGCCAAAAGACCCCCCGATGAAAAATTTCCGTTTGGTCATGGCAAGGAAGTGTATTTTTGGAGTTTCGTGGTCGCGATTCTCATCTTTGCCTTAGGGGCAGGCATATCGCTCTATGAAGGGGTGCACCACATTTTCCATCCCGAGCCAGTCGAGAGCCCCATGATCAATTATGTTGTCTTGGGCCTCGCGTTGATTTTTGAGGGTGGGGCCTGGTTTTTTGCCTTCAAAGAATTTTCTCGAGCTAAAGGCAAATGGTCCTATGTCCAGGCTGTCCAAAGAGGGAAAGACCCGACAATTTTTATGGTGCTATTTGAAGATTCCGCGGCTGTACTGGGTTTGATTGTTGCGTTTTTGGGGATTTGGTTGGGGCAAGTAACGGGGATTGTGTACTTGGATGGGGTTGCCACGGTCATCATTGGATTGATCCTGGGAGGAACGGCAGTCTGGTTGGCCTATGAAACCAAAGGGCTCCTCATCGGAGAAAGCGCTAATCAGGAAGTGGTGCAGAGCATTCGGAAAATGGCCAGACAACTTTCAGGTGTGACGCATGTGAATGAAGTGCTCACGATGCATATGGGGCCAGAATTTATTCTCGTCAATATCAGTGTGGATTTTCTGGATGGAGTGACATCAGAAGTCGTCGAAGAATGCGTGGCTCAATTGGACGCGAGGATCAAGGCAGAGCATCCGCTTGTAAAGAGAGTGTTTGTCGAAGCCGAGGCTCGTCGAGTAAGCAAGGCCAAAGAGGTAGACCGCGAGCAATAAGGGTAAGTCATGTGTGGTTTTCTTGGTTTAGCCATCAACGTCTTTATTGGCAATTTCCAAGACAAGGGGGCAATGATCGGATAAGCGGCGATAGGCCAACGGATAATCCCCTCGAATACGTTGGCACCCAGCCAGAGCACAATATCCCGTAATTTGAGCAGCCTTGACGGCGATTTCTTTCATGCCATCAGCCACTAAGACATGATCGAGTTGTCCTCCGCGTCCCCGAAAATAATGGGAGCATTGGGGGCTCACCGGGAGGTCTGAAAACCCAGGTTTTTCTTTACGGACAAATCGCTTGAGGTACTTGAGTTCGGATTTTTGTGATTGCTTATCTCCTGCCCCCATTGTATTGAAGTCTCCGAGAATGACCACATCCTGATCTTTCTTCAGCAAAGGTGCCACGGCCTTATCAATACGGTTGAGGGCTTTTTGCCGTTGCTCGACGGCAAACACCGTAGGCCCGGATTTTAAATGCACGGCAATAAGATGAAAGTCCACACCATCATTCTGTCGAGATTTAACAAAGGCATAGTGGCCAGGTCGTAAGCCAGACTTGCAAGCGTCTCGAGCTGATGTCGCTTTCGCGTTGAATTGCCAGAGGCTCCTAGATTGAGATAACGCGACTCGGGAATCATTCCATAAGAATCCGACGTGGTGATTATCCGGACGCCCACAAGATTGTCGTTGCCACCGCCAGGTATTGCCTGTTTGCTTTGACAACTTGTTGGCGAGAGTCTTCCAAGCTTGTGTGGCTTCCGGAGTCGCCAGACTTTCTTGAAAGGCCAGAACATCCAATTGCATCCACCGAATGGTGCAAACCAACCAATCCAAATCGGTAGATTCGGCGGAGACCTGATGTTGGCCTGGTGCAGAGCCCACAGGGAACCAGCGCAAATTCCAACTGGCAATCCGTAATTTTTCGGTTGAGGAATCAGCCATGCGGAGGCCTTTTTGAATGGCCGCCTGACATTGAGCCCTATTGGCCCAGACTCCCTCTTCACCTCCGACTGTTATCTGTGCTGCCGCAGGAGACTTTGGAGTAGAAGGTGTGTTTGGAACGATTGGTGTGGGGTCAGCTTTGGCAGTGTGTGCCCGAATATATTTTTTATGGACCCAACTTGTATCTCCTGAAGCTAAGGTGATCGATAGCCAATGGCCGCCTTGAGCCATACGATCGATGGTCGCCGTTGTCCCGCTGGGAACATGCTTGAGGTAGCTGGGAGAAGGTTCACGATGAAGCGGCACGCCGATAGGTTTTTTGGCCTCCAGGACGACCTGTTGCCCAACATGGAAATCTTCCGCTGAGACAAAGGACAGGCTTCCGGTCCACATAAAAACAAGCACATATATTAGAGTCAGAAAATTTCGCATGGTAGAGTCTTAACAAAATTGATGAGGTAACACCAATGGATATGGTTTACATGGAATATGAGGATGAAGATCTTGGAGATATCCTGCTATGATTCGATTTATTTTTTGAAGGATCAGCTATGAGTTCATCAATAAATCTTGAAATTGCCAACCAAGCCAGATTGCTGCCTATTTCGGAAATTGCGCGCGACAAATTGGGCCTGGATCCCGACCTTCTCGAGTTGTATGGGAAATACAAAGCCAAGATTCCGCTGTCGACAATGGACTCTCTTGGCTACCAACAGGATGGAAAGCTTATTCTTGTGACAGCGATTTCGCCTACAAAAGCAGGCGAAGGGAAAACGACGACCTCGATAGGATTGGCGGATGGGTTAAATCGCATTGGCGCAAAAACAATTGTGGCGATTCGGGAGCCAAGCCTCGGCCCCTGTTTTGGGATGAAAGGTGGTGCCTGTGGCGGTGGCTATGCCCAAGTCGCACCGATGACCGACATCAATTTGCATTTCACTGGAGATTTTCACGCCATTACGGCGGCGCATAACCTTCTAGCGGCCATGGTATCTAACCATCTTCATTGGGGACATACTCCTAACATTGATCCGCGACGAGTCACATGGGGGCGAGTGCAAGATGTCAATGATCGCTCCCTCCGTAATATTGTGACGGGGTTGGGTGGAAAATCCAATGGCTACGTGGGTGAAGGTCGTTTTGATATAACCGCGGCTTCGGAAGTCATGGCGATTCTTTGCTTGGCTTCAGATATGAAAGATCTGGAACGACGATTAGGTAATATCAAAGTCGGACGAACGGCCGAGAAGGACATGGTTTTTGCTCGGGACATTAAGGCTGAAGGGGCGATGAGCGTGTTGCTTAAGGAGGCCTTGAATCCGAATCTTGTCCAGACGTTGGAGCATAATCCTGCGTTGATTCATGGTGGACCATTCGGGAATATCGCGCATGGGTGCAATTCCATTGTGGCCACAAAAATGGCGCTGAAGTTGGCGGATTACGTGGTTACTGAGGCTGGGTTCGGTGCGGATCTCGGGGCGGAAAAATTTTTCAATATTAAGTGTCGAAAAGCCGGCCTCACTCCAGCTTGTACAGTTGTTGTTGCGACGGTGAAAGCCCTGAAACTTCACGGTGGAGCCCAGGAAACAACGTTGGAGAAAGAAGACTTAGCCGCTCTGAAGTTAGGGCTTCCGAATCTTTTGCGGCACTTGGAGAATATGAAAAAATTTGGCGTGCCTGCCGTGGTGGCTATTAACCAATTTACGAGTGATACTCCAGCGGAGTTGGAATTGATTGAACGATCATGCCAAGAACTTGGCGTTCGTATGGTTGTATCCAATCATTGGGCTGAAGGCGGAAAAGGTGCGAAAGCCTTAGCTGAAACTGTTCGAAACATTGTTGATTCGGAGTCTTCGACGTTTTCAGTGTTGTATCCCGATGATATTCCCTTGGCCGAAAAAATGCGGGCGGTTGCTCGAGAGATTTATGGGGCCGATGATGTGGAGATTCCTCAAACAGTGCAAACTCGTCTCACCGAATTAGAAAAAAATGGCTATGGTCATTTCCCTGTGTGTGTGGCCAAAACGCAGTACAGCTTTTCCACGGATCCAGCCCGGAAAGGCGCACCAACCGGTTTTACAGTTCCGGTACGTGAAGTGCGATTAGCTATGGGCGCCGAATTCGTCGTGGCCATTACCGGTGACATTATGACGATGCCCGGCCTGCCTCGCGTTCCGGCCGCCGAAGCGATTGGCTTGGATGATGATGGGCAAATTGTTGGTCTGTTTTAATTTTATCCTTTACATAGCGCGTATGGTGTTGCCGGGGTTCGGCCCAGCAGCCGAGATCCTTTTGTTTCGGCAAAAGGATCCAAAACCAGTGTGCCGAGCATGTTTAACAGCTTGAGGGTGGAAGTCCCTTTGACAACCTGATGGAGGTGAAGTCATAGCGAAGCGCAAGG
>JAJDBQ010000203.1 GCA_029261255.1 Nitrospirales bacterium | reverse complement strand
TTTCAGACGGTGTCACCACAAACTTCACAGAGGAGCCACCTTGTCCAACAAATCGTTGGAGATATTCTTGTTGAATTGTTTGAAACCACTCTTGAGGCCGTAACTCCATATGATGCATCCTTTATGTGTTCTGCATGAAACAGTTTGTCGTGACGTAATGGCACCCTCAAGATGCGCATCCAACACCACGACATGGAATACTTATGACGTTTTCGTCAAAACTGGTTGCAAGGCTTCTTCTTGTGGGCCCTCTAATTCGATATCCTCTGAATAGTCCTGCTTGATCTCTGTTAACTCGATATCCACCTGTTGGACAGGATCCAATCGCTTCAAATCCCACTCGGTAATCCATCCCTTGACATATTCACGCATCCGAGTGCTGGACAATCTTTCAATGGTTGGCACCTGCGGAGGATCCCATCCATAGGCCGCACCATGAATCGTACGAATCTTATGATAGATCTCCTCAACCAATTGATCGTAGGGACCCACCAAAGGAATTCGCTCACACTCGATGAGTCGCATGCCTTGTTCAGCCTGACGACTCAGGACCAAATCCGTTTCCGATCCCGTTTCTCTCAATTTTTCTGGGACTTTCTCCCGATCACCCTTTTCATCCAAAATGGCGCTTTGGAAATCATCCGTTAATGCCATGACCGCAGCTAACCCTGATTTATACCCGAGATCGGCAAAACTCGACGCTTCAAGGCGGCCCAACCATCGAGCCAGTTCGGCATACGATTGAGCCCGTTGTTTGAAGGAATATCGGCCAAGAATTTCGGCTTCATCGATTAACAATATCCACCCAGAATAGCCCGCAGCAATCATGAGTCGTGACACAAACTTAAACCGTTGAAGAGCCATTTCCATAGGCGTCACGCGTTCAAATCGATAAGAGGCATTGGCATCACAAGACTTGAGATAGCGCTTAATCTCCGCATCCGTCAACGGATCACCTGCCCAGAATCGAATCATTCGATGACTCAGCTCAGGGTCATTGACCATCCGTTCATAGAGAAATAAAGTTGCGGCAAACCGCCCATCAATTTCTCCGCCTTGACGATGTACCCATTCGTAAAATTCGGTGTATTGAGGACTGGAGAAATTTAAATCTGCGGCAACTTCGGACAGCGCATCCCCGCGTTTCCCTGGAATATCAGCCGCCCCCACAGCGGCACGAAACATTAAGGCTGGGTTATAGAGCGGCGTCTCTTTACTAATCACGACTTTGCTACAAACGAACCGGGATTCCAATGCGATATGCCTGAGGGATTCCAATAGATGCGATTTCCCGGTGCCAAACCCACCTTCAATGAGCAGTCCCTGTGTGGTCCAGCCTTTGTGAATACTGGCCTCAGCATCTTGAAGCATTTGCTGAAATTTGGATTTCACCGTTGGTTGAGGACATCCTAAGGCTTTGACTGCCCCTGGACTTGGAACACCCGCACGAAGAGACTCAATCACCCGTTGATGCTGCACATCATCCTTCCGAGTACCGACGCGCGCCACTAACCGACTCTCGTCGAAATGATCGAGTTGTTCCGTCAATCGAACCATCGGTGCAAATGGATTTTGGCGAAATTTATCCCGGACATCATCCCAGATACGTAGTTTCAACGCTTCATATCGATTCAATCCCAAACGCTCGTCAGTAAGAAATGCTTTCGGTGTGACAACAACCAACAAGAATCCTTCGATGTCATCACTACTATCGATAAACTGCCGTAACATTTCATAGGCATCCATCACAGCAGAAGGGGTGTAACTAAGAGACTTGGTCGAGCCCATGTTCTTTGCACCCATAAACGCAGAGATATCGATCGTCAGCACCACGCCGGGTTTTCCTAAGGCCCGCACCCAATGTGTCATTGAAGCAATCAAGTCACGAGCATTATTGCGAGTTACTTTCTGGAAAATGAGAAGTTTCTTAAGCGCTGCCATTTGCTTCAACTCGCCACGAAGCCATGATTGAATAGCCACCACCTCTTTGGATTGGCGCCCAACAGGATCAAGTTGAGAGAGACATAATTGAATAATGGCTAAGCGAAATTCTCGACTCATTCCAAAATCTTGGTACAAACTGCGTTCTAACCAGGAATTCACGTCACGTTGAATGGTCGCTTCATCGCAATTATTGAGCGACGCAAGCAAACCCCAATTACATGCCTCTCGTTGATCCGGAATTTTCCGGTCATTCGCTTGAAACAGTTTTTGGACACATTCATAAGCCAGCGCATCCCAATCGACTTGCTTGGCCATTTCTTGAAACAGCAAATCAATGAGTTGCACTTTGGTTTCTCGGGAATCAGCTGTGATCGTGACAAAGCCTTCCTCTTGCGCTAACGCGCCAACGCCGGAAACCACAGCCTTGGTGTCTTCTGCCTCTTCAACCACGGCGAATTTCACGGATGACCCGCCTCGGCGAATAAACTCTTGGAGATAGGCGGTCTTAAGTACTTTCAGCCATTCCTGTGGAGACATAATTTGTTCCTCAATATCCTTTTATTCTGCTTCCCCTTGTCGGTTTCCCCTAGGGAAACTTAAACAACAAGGCAGCCTGATTATCCTGCTTTGACAAAGGAAATCCCGTAATAGGTTTTTTCCCGCCCCCCCTGTGCAATCACGGTCAATGTCTTAGAAACATCACGCACGCCCGTACTGGCGTGAAAATTCGCTCGATGGCTATTTTTTGTTGTAATTTCTCCGATTTTATCTAGCAAATAGACGTCACGACCAAATTCTTGCCGTGTATATTCACTCGCCTGCCAAGGCAGCAGGGTCAGCAATTGATACAACTCAAGGAGAGGAATGACCGTACCCTTCCCAATCAAATGTTTGCCTCGCCCCGCCACGACAATAGAATAGGCGGTATAGAGCATTTCCAAAAATGACTTCGGCTTGAACCGTAAAGGTTTGTTTTGTACTTCCTTCAGTCGCTTCACTAGCACAGAGGGGCGCAAGTGACTTTCTCGCACGCGATCGATCGACACAGCTCGTTCGTTATGCAAAATCCTCAAAAGAACGGGATACGAAAACAAAATCCCATCGTGTTCATAAAGATTCACGCCCATTTGTTGGGCAGTGGTCAGCAGTTCCTGGCGAAAGTCTTTCCCCGCAAGATAACTGGACTCATCAAAGTTCAAATGCTCTTGCGTCTTGACAAAATCACAACCCAACCCAAGCGTCGCCGCCTTGCCTTCTTCCAGTAATTTTCGAAGTTTAACGAGATCGCCAACTTTGGCGGCATCTTTAATCTTTTTATACGACGCCATCACCTGTTTCGTCGTTTTCACAAGATCGCCCGCTTGCGCTTCAATTTCTGCGAGCGCCTGCTCCAAACTTCTAGTCTGGGAAGGCATTGAAGCCTCGAGTTCAGGCTCTGCCGCTTCCAGCACACCTACCGCGGATTCAGATTCAAAGGACTCGGACATATGAATTCGTTCTCCCAATAGTCACGATTTGATCCTCGTTCTTGAACAAGCTTGGCCTTCCTACCCCAAGATGATCACATGCACGCACACCATTTATTCGGCCAAACAGCCATCTTTCTTTATATATTTCGGAGCTTCGTCTTTCAGATATACTTAAAGTGAAACAGAATCTTGGACGAGCCATAGCTCTCAACGGATTTTTTAGTGCTGCGTCGTAGGAGAAACCACAAGTATGTTGCGAGAAGGGAAGAAGGAAAGGAGAGAATTGGACCACACGTCGCCATTCGCCATCATCACAGGGGCATCGCGTGGCATTGGAGCCGAATACGCCAGGGCATTAGTCGGTCAAGGCTATGATGTCTTACTGATTGCCCGCGATCGCACTCGACTTGAGAACCTAAGGCAAGAACTTCAACAGACAACTAAAAAAGAGATCTGGATGGAATCGTTGGACCTCAGCCAACCTCACGCAGCAGAAACATTGCATGACATGGCCCGATCTTACAGATCAGAGATCTCGCTCTTAATCAACAATGCGGGGTTTGGAATCTATGGAGATTTTGCAGAAATACCTCCATCAACTATCCAAAACATGCTCCAACTGCATATGAACACCATTGTGGAGAGCATCCGTCTATTCCTGCCAGACATGCTGGCTCGTAAACAAGGGAGTATCATCACGATCGCCTCCGTAGCCGGGTTCTTCCCCATCCCATACATAACAGAGTATGCCGCCACCAAAGCCTTCCTCATTGCCTTTTCAGAAGGGCTGGCCCGAGAAACACAAAACCAAGGCGTCACCATCCAAGTCTGCTGCCCAGGCTTTACCGAGACAGACTTTCACCAAACGGCCGGCCATCAACCCAAACATGTTCTTTTTCCACAATCAGCACAACAAGTCGTCCAAACCTCGCTAGAAGCCCTTCAAAGCAAACGCACCTTGGTGACCATAGGCTGGCAAGGTCGCCTAGCCCTATGGATCAGCAAAATCATTCCCCACAGAATCCTGATGGCCTTCGCTGGCAAAGCCGTCAAACCCCCATCCACCACGAATTTGAGATAGAGATAGTAGGTAGCTTATTTTGATCATGATAAATGCCGGGGTTCGTCCCGGCGGCCGATCTACTTTTCTTTCGGGAAAAGTAGACAAAACCATTGATGCCCAATCCGGCTTATTTGATGGAACGGACGCAGGATGGAGAGCGGTCCAACTCGCTCCACTCAAACAAGGTCCGCAGGCTGATAAGAGCGTCCGCTCCCAAGGCCGGATGGCAGACGTCGGAGTAGAGTAAAGAAGGCAAGCAGGATTGGGATTTTTTTTGAATCGACGTGAGAAATTGGGGTTCGGCTCAGCAAGAAAGACCCTCACCTTGCCATGAGAACAATCAAAACAATGAAAAGCGGCGCACGATCTAAACACCAACGCTTGAGGCATTAATCATATTGATCATTATAATCATAACGATTATAATGATCATAACATTCACTAGCCACGATGGAGGTTGTTATATGATGAAAACCATGCCGGCTGCCGAGGCGAAAACGAACTTTGGAGCGCTTCTCGACACCGCTCAAAGAGAGCCGGTTACAATCTCAAAAAAAGGGCGCCCTGTAGCCGTCATGATGTCAATCCAAGACTATGAAGCCCACACCGCCTTGAAACGCGACATATTGCGAGTAGAGCTGCAGAAAGGGCTGAAACAACTCGATCGAGGGGAAAGCACCGAGGGGCAAACCTTTATGCGAACCCTTATTGAGGAATTGAAAGAGTAGTGCCCACGTATCACCTATCTGAAACAGCTCAGGATGATCTTCGTGAAATCCAGCGCTACACACGAGAAACCTGGGGCACAACGCAAACCAAGACCTATCTCCTTGAGCTCATGACGACATTCACCAAACTGGCGCGTCGGCCTAAGATTGGCCGATTGCGAGACGACTTGAAACTTGACCTTCGAAGCCATCCCGTTGGTCACCATCTGGTGTTCTACCGACCAGCGCAGAACGGCATCGAAATTGTGCGAGTCCTCCATTCCAATATGGATGTACCTCAACACATAGGAACATCTCCGCCATCCACATAACTGATTTGAAAAACGAAACCTGCTCACATTCAGAAGGTAGCGTCACAACATCGATCAGCAAACTAATCCCAATCGTATTCTGATGGCCCTCGCTGGAAAAGCGGTGAAGCCAACCCCTACCACTAATTTGAGATAGTCGCGAGCTCATTTTGATCATTATGAATGCCGGGTTTCGGCCCGGCAGCCGAGGTCATTTTGTTTTGGCAAAATGACCCAAAACCATTGACGCCCCGTCAGATGAGACGGACGAAAGATCAACAAGAGCGGCCCAACTCGCTGGGCTCAAACAAGGTCCGCCAGATGAAAAGAGCGTCCGCCCCGAAATCGAGACGGCAGGCGTCGGTGGGGAGTAAAGAATTAATGAAGGCCAAAAAGTTTGGGATGTTATTGGGATTGCCAATCAAATCATCACTTCATTTTGATCGGCTATCTCGTTGAAACAAACATCTTTGGATTTAATGGGGATATAAAAAAGACCTGAAGGTCGGGGATGAAAAAGAGGGAAAAGGGTAAAAGAAAAAAGTCCAAAGGGTGAACTACCGAGTGCCCTGAGCGAGACGGAATCCGAGTGTGAGGTTCCGATAGTCTGACGTGAGCCTGCCCCGAGACGATGCCCAGAGGGTCCCTGGGTCGCCGATCCAGGACCCACCACGGACCACACGCTGCGAGCAGTCACCGCTCTGTTCCTTTAACCAGGTCCTACCATCTGTTTGCGCGCCCTCGTAACTTTCATGCCAGCAATCATCCACCCATTCCCACACATTCCCTGTCATGTCATGCATCCCAAAACTATTGCCTTGTTTGCTGCCCACTTCTGCTGTGCGCTTACCAGAGTTTTCTCGGTAGACCGCGAATTCAGCGAGTTTAGACTGGTCATTGGTGCCTGCAAAATTTTCCTGTTTGGTGCCACCCCGTGCCGCATATTCCCATTCTGATTCTGTAGGCAAGCGATACGGTTGTCCCGTCTGTTCTGCTAACCAGGTCGCGTAGGCCTTCGCATGATCCCAGCTCACGTTTATCACGGGACGCCGTCCTCGTCCCCAGCCTTGATCGTTCGGAAGTTCCCGGCCCTGGTCAATAGCAAAGCGGTCATATTCTTCAAAAGTCACTTCATGCTGGCTCAACATGAATGCATTGAGAGTGACGACTTCAATAAAGTCATCATCATCACCTTGCTTGAATGTTCCATGAGGAATGTCCACCAACTGAGGCTCGAGATGGATGCTGACGACGACAGATTGAACTTTGAGCAGAGCTTGCTCCACGTTATAGCCCTTTTGCCACAGCCAGGTGACGAGGCCCAACAACAGCATCGCGATGAACCCAACCCCTCTCCATAGTCTTCTGGCTCGTTGACTGGCCTGCAAAAATTCTTGCGTCAACGTCGTGGTGGAAAGACCGGCTTGTCGGAAATCACGATATTCTTGTCCCGTGGCTAACCCACTGAGCCAGGGTTTGCCGATGGCCTCCCATTTTTGTGCGCGGCTTTCTAAGTGCGTACGATCCATCAGTGCCTTTTTGTTTGTGGCAACGTACTCCTGTAAAGCAGGCCAGGCCCCAAAGAGGGCTTCATGACTGATGGAGACGGTGGCTTCTTCTTCCTTCCCTTCTGTACGCAACAAGCGATTGGTAATCAGGACATCCACGACTTTTCCCACGTCTCCAGTAAACATGGATTTCAAGGGACGGTTCCGAGTCGGAGTTCCCTCGTTTTAGTGTAATTTGACGAGGGTCTGGAAAATATCAGGGAGCACGGTGTGAGGATTCACTTTCACGGAGTCTTGAATGTTTTGTTCAACGACTTTGACATGAGCGGCAATCACGCCGGTGACGCCACCAAATGTGTCATAGGCAGTTTCGCTCAGTTCATTTCCCAGTCTTTCTTCAAATAGTTTATTTAAGACGAAGGCCAATAGCGGGAGATTCGCCGCATCGGCTTCGCTCTCATGGATGAGGCGTTTGGCAAACGATTCCGTGATGGTCAGACCTGCGGCTTGGGCTGGCTTGATGATCATGTCTTGCATCATGTAGGGCTGAACGGGACCAAGCGCGTAATGCCCGTCGCTGTTTAAGACACGCAACATCTCAGGATGGCGATGGCAAAAATGCAGGTGATCACTGCGAATGGTGCCAATCACTTCGAGGGCCCTTTCTTGCGTTGCCTGATAGAGCACGGAGAGCAACTGGTTCGTTTGCGCCAGGTCTTGGGCCGTGAACAGTTCTTCCATTTGATCAATAAAGAGGAGTAGGCGTTGCGCACTCCCTCCTTCTTTAAGAATGGCGGTGAGATGCGCCCCTAATGTCTCGGGCGCGTTTGCCAGTTCCTTGGCCAGCGCATCAGGATGGCGGCCCGCTTTGGTGATCAACGGCGTGAGGACGCTGAGCAACGCATCCATCGGTTGTTGGCGTTGACTGGGAACCAGCCGCAGGCTTTCGGTGGGCTGCGCGTCGGTCACGCTTGCGGCTTCCAAGACAGGGAGTAGCCCTGCATCCACCAATGAGGATTTGCCAATACCGGAATCGCCGCTAATGATCATGAACGGAGGAGACAGGGTCTGGAATCGCTCAAGAATTTCTTGCACTTCCACCTCTCGCCCGAAGAAAACGGACGTATATTTCCGCGTAAAATGCAGCAACCCCGGATAAGGGGCCCCTTGTGTTCGAATATCCCAGGTAATCCTGGACTGCGGTTTAACCACCTCGCTTCTTGATGCCCCAGCGTTTATTGATGGTGTTTGATCTTTTGATTCATGTTTCACCACCGCCGCAAGGACCTCTTTGGCTAGATCTTCTGGAGTTGAGAATTGTCCAGCCATCCGTCCGGTGAGCAAGGACTGCCGCAACCGCTGAATGGATTTCCCCTGGTCCCCTTCCCCTGTATAGGCATCCATATGTTTTGGAAGAAAACCCGCGTCTTCTTTGGCCACAAAAACCAAGCGAGGTTTCTGGCTGGCTTTGGCCTGTTGATACTCTAATTCGGTAATGAAAAGTTGTTCGGGATTGCGGTGCTCTTTTGGTGGCACGTACCCATATCGAAAGCTAAATACACCTACATAGATATCTGCCTGCTCCACATCGGCTAGGCATTCATCCACTGGTCGTTCATCGGTTGCAACATATTCCTCCATAGCTTTGACGTCGTACCCGCCTTTTCGCAGGGCTCGGAAGACTGCCTTTCGATGTTCTTTGAGATCTTCGAATGTCGAGGAGAGGTAGATGGTGCGTTTGGTGGTTGGCATAGGGTGGTTGTTATCCGGAACCGTGTTTCTTTCGATTGGCCTATTTGGCCAGAAACTCACGATAAGTTCAAGTGTTATAAAATTCGAGATGAGATAGGAAAAGGGCTCATTGCATGAACACAATCTCTCGCTCCATGCGTTTTGCTCATGGAATTAGATGCGCCGCAAAAGAAAAGATTGCTTCCCGATAACCAATGTCGGGAATGACTGCGCATTGTCCGACGCCTGCTGTTCGGCTCTCGGGTCGGACGTTCTGATCAGCTGGCGGGCCTTGTTTGAGATTCTATGGTTTATGTCAAGCCCCGTGTGAGGCGATCCGCGTTAAACGTGGTCTGATACCGGTGAATAGACCAAGCCGCCCGGGCAATCTTCCGTGCGATAATCACTAAGGTGGCCGTGGAACTCCACCCGTG
>JAJDBQ010000202.1 GCA_029261255.1 Nitrospirales bacterium | reverse complement strand
GCTCGGCAACGATGATGCGCTGAAAACCGCCATGCGACAAGCCGGCAATGATTCCGGCGAACGGGTCTGGGAGATGCCGCTGTGGGATGAATATTTTGAACAATTACGCAGTGATGTGGCTGATATGCGCAATATTGGCGGACGCGGTGGTGGCATGATTACCGCGGCCATGTTCCTAAGTAAATTTATTGGTGATCATCCGTGGGTTCATTTGGATATTGCTGCCACGGATTGGAGTGCCAGTGAACGCGCGTGTTTTTCGAAAGGCCCTACGGGAACCGGAACTCGGTTGCTGATTCAGTATCTCATTAATCGAGCCAACGGCTCTTAACGATCAGAATCGCGTGAATCTCACAGACCAAATCGGACAATTGTGCATGATCGGGTTCGAAGAGACGGAGGTGACTCCGGATCTTCGAGCCTGGATACAGGACTACCGCCCCGGTGGCGTGATTCTCTTTTCTCGCAATTTGATGAATGCTGAACAAATTACGACACTGACTAACGAATTACAAGCCATCGCAGGCGACATCCCTCTTCTGATGGCGATTGATCAAGAAGGAGGGCGCGTCTCCCGCCTCCCTTCCGAGTTTACGATTTTCCCGCCAGCCGCCACCGTTGCCCAATCTGGCTCTACCGACCTGGCCTATCAAGCCGCCGCCGTCACGGCCAAAGAACTGCGAAGCGTGGGCATCAATATGAATATGGCCCCGGTCTTGGATATTCATACGAATCCTGACAATCCCATCATCGGCAATCGCGCATTTGGAACCGAGCCGGAACAAGTCTGTAAAATGGGTGCCGCCACGATCGCCGGACTCCAAGATCATCGAGTCTTGGCCTGTGGCAAGCACTTTCCCGGCCATGGTGATACCAGTACGGACTCGCATCTCGAACTTCCCACCGTCCATGCCTCACGCAAACGATTGGAAGAGATAGAGCTCCAACCCTTTCGGTATGCTATTGAGCACGGGCTTCAGGCGATGATGACCGCGCATGTTCACTACCCAGACCTAGACCCTGTCTACCCCGCCACGCTTTCTCCGACGATTTTGTCAGGGCTACTACGTCAGGATTTAGGTTTTTCTGGTGTGATCTTGAGTGACGATCTGGAAATGCGGGCGATCCTCGATCATGCTCGTGTTGGTGATGCTGCTATTCGTTCTTTGCAAGCTGGGGCAGATATGCTGCTTATTTGTAAAAGCCGTGCACTCGCGACGGACACATTCCAAGCTATTGAACGCGCGCTCACAGCCGGCGAGCTGGATCCAACAAAGATGAAAGCCAGCTTGGCCAGGATTCATAAGGTAAAACAACAATTTGTGTATCCCTATCATCCTATCGATTGTTCGACCCTTTCAAATATCGTCGGCATTCCTGCTCATCGTGAGGTCCTCGCGAGCATTAGGCATCACGCTGATAAAATTGCCTGAATCTCCAGCATCCCCAAGAATAGCCAATTCGCCCTTCCTGGACATTCCCATTCGCAATTTGTTTAGCTATCCCTCGATAATTTCTTACTATTCTCTTAGCAGTTTCATTCTCTGTGATAAGCCATTTCCCATCTAACGATGTTTCATTCAGATGAAGGAGAGACCTGATGGCCTTAAAAAAAGGTGATATCATTGATGAACACAAGCAATACCCTGATTCCTGTGGGTTAGTCGTGAAAGTGATGAACGGCGGGGAAGGGTTTGAAAAAATTATATGTTGCGGGCATGAATTGACTGAAGCGGATGTCGTGCCATCACTAAACCAAGGCCGTGGGCGAAAGAAGGGCGAGTTGGTTATTGGCATGACCATTGACGAAAAACGGGTGTCCACTGAATCTTGCGGTCTTCGATTCATGGTCATGGGCGGTGGTGAAGGGTTTGAGAAGGTCCTGTGTTGTGGAAATTCAATTGGAATCAGCGGTATGCATGACTTGAAATTTGGACAAATGCGGACAGAGGAAAAAGTCGAAGAAGCCACTCCGAATACTCCGCACCAAGGGACGGCATAAGGAGCCGCTGTATTATGCTGGGCTGGACACCAGAATCCATTAAACAATGGGTCAAGTGGATGCAGTTTCTGGATCGGTGGGGCTATATCACCGCCTGCCTGAGTTTTCTGCTCGTCGGGATGATGGTGTTTGGGTACAGCTGGTACGCTTATGCCCAAACTGTCGAGAAGGCTTTCTTGTCGGCGACGATCACCTTGCTGAATGATTTGTTGTTCGTCATCATTCTGTTGGAATTATTTCGTACGGTTTTAGGTTTTTTGCAATCCGATCGGATTCGCCTCGAACCCTTTCTGCATGTCGGGATCATTGCGTCTGTGCGAAGAATTTTGACAGCCGGGGCTGAATTCTCTCATCAAGATAATGTCCCTGAAGAAGTCTTCCGCCATTATTTAATGGACATGGGTCTGCATGTCGTTGTCATTCTCGTCTTAATGATCGCCTTATTTCTTTTGAAAAAGACGGAACAACCTGTCGCAGAACCGCTTCTCACCAAATAGGTTGTTCTTCCCCATCGTCGCCAATTAAGAGAAACCAGGCTTCATTTGTCTTCTTTGCGCTTTCTGCCCCATTCTGTCTTGCACTCCAGAAAGGGCTGTGGCAGTATTATGCCCCATTTCAAACGATATATTGATAGATGTGAATTATGGATTCTCTTCCTGAATTAGTCGGAACCGTACATATTATTTTGGGACCCTACCGCGGAAATCCCATTGCCCTCTATATGCGTCAAGATGGCTCTATCTGCCAAATCTCGCCACGTATTTACCCTTGGAATCGTACAGTCGGCATTGGTGAGACGCCCAATAAGGCTGCCGCTGATTATGAAAAGAAATGGAAGGAAGCCGGATTAGCTGACGACATGTACACCGGTCCCCATTGGGAAGGTGGGATTAAACCAGAGAAACCCAAACCGCCACCAAAGCCGCCAGCCGCGAAACCAGCACCAAAACCCGACACAGAAGCGACTGCCGCCGAAAAACCTGCTGCGTCGCCAACAACAGCATCCCCCCCAGTAGCCAAAACGGACGACTCGTCACCACAGGAAAAACCTGTCTCGTAACGTCTTCGCTCTTTTGTTTTAGACTTACAGAGTTCCCAGTTTTATCTCTCGAAAATCGCTAGTTTTTAGCTCTTGGCATAGTCACGAGCAGCTTTGACAAAAGCTGAAAATAAGCGTTTTTGGAGAACATCTTTACGGTAGAGAAACTCTGGATGCCATTGCACCCCTAACCAGAAAGGATGCGATTCGGCCTCGATAGCCTCAATCACTCCATCTGAAGCTACGGCACTAATTTGAAATGAGCGCGGAACGGTCTTGACCGATTGATGGTGAGAACTATTGACGGGAATACTAGATTTTTTGATCACTCGTCGGAGCAAAGTCTTCGGTTCGATATGAATGGGATGCACCGTGTTTTCTGCGGAGTTTTTTTGCAGATGCTGAATCTTTGTCTCGATTTGAGCCGGGATATCTTGAATCAACGTTCCTCCCAAGGCCACATTCATCGATTGCATTCCGCCACAAATTCCTAATGTGGGGACCTGTTGCTCAAAGGCCAATTTTGACAGACCGAGTTCCATCTTGGCTCGTGCTTCACTCATTTTTTTGAAGGGATAGTGTTGGGATTCGCCATAGAATCGTGGCGAAAGATCGGAGCCGCTACCGGTGACCAGCAACCCATCCAAACGCTGAAGAAGGAGTGCTTGTTGGCTCCTCGCTATATCCAAAGGTAGCACGATCGGCACACCGCCAGCGGCTTGAATGGCTTGAAGATACCTGGCCCTCAAAAAATATGTGGGCTCTTTGCCCCCCATATCCTTACGATTCCCCTCATTGAAATCCGGCGTCACGCCAATGAGGGGTTTGCTACTTGTATGAGATGACTTCAGAATTTTATTCCACTCTTTCCGTCACATAGATTTCCTCTTCATAAGGCGAGGACCCGAAAAATCTGACGGCATCATTCCCTTTGAGGTGATCCGGTGTAATCACATACGTGCCGTAAAAGCTTGGCTCCCACACTGATTGGGCTGTCTCCAAGTTTCCCCCTGTCAGACCATACGTAAACCCGCCGACGATCCCCCCCAAAGCGGCATACCCAACTTTCGCTGGCAAATACACCAACGTGAGAAGACCACTACCCAATCCCAGCGCAGCTTCATTACTCGGACTCGATTCACCTTCATTCGCCCAACTCGTACTAGGAATTCCTAAACCAACCACCAGCGTGAAGGTACATAACACCATCACACTTGTGCCTTGGGGAAACAGACTCGTCAAGAAATTGGCAATAGGTTTCATCATGCGCAACCCTCCTTTTCCTTAGATTCCATAAAAACTACTTGGCTCACCAACAGCCCAATTATTGTGCTCTCAGCACTCATATGCTCAGTATATACCCAAGCAAGGCTTATGCCGAATACCGCGAATCGACTCATTGCTCATTCCACAGCATCCAAATCCAATTCAACAAGAATCTGTTGCTTAATATTTTCCGCCTCGCGATAGACGATTTCGTCTGTTTGCGCCATGAGGACATCACCAGGGACTTGCGTATTTTCCTGCTTGATACCCTGCTGAATATAGACTTCTAGCTTGTGAAAACAGATGAATTGAATGAATAAATCATACCCTGTCTTCAGAAAGTCTTCTTGTTGATCGAGCGGAACCTCACGAAGATGTTCTTCAATCCATGCCTGAAACACGAGCCCGGCTTGTAATTGTTGTATTTGATGGTTCTCCACAACAATATCGACTTGTACCCCACCTTTCCAGGATCGCTTTTTGACATTAAAGACACAGTGGATTGTGTCAGATGTACCTTCAACCGCGTCTGGTCCATAGAAAAGCGTGATTCGAAAGAGCGGAATTTGAGGCGGTGAAAGCATCGACATCATGACACCAAACACGTTCTGAGAGATGAAAGCTAAGAGGTGAAAGCCGGAAAAACAGATAATTCCACCATGATCAAAGCCTACCTCATTTGGGTTGACACTCGTCAATCTTCAACGATACAGTCTTTTCAAGTACTCGGCAGACGTATCTTGATATTGGCCTGAAAAGAAAGGGTTGCACCATGTTCGGAACCATGGGGTTCTCAGAACTGATGATCATCTTAGTGATCATTCTGATTATTTTCGGAGCTGGTCGGCTTCCGCAAATTGGAGAAGGTGTTGGAAAGGCCCTAAAAGGGTTCAAGAAAGAAGTCGCTGATTTACCTTCAGCCATGGATCCCAACGATCCACAGGCTGAATCTCCAACAGGAGAAATTATCGGAGATACTTCAGTACCCGTAAGCCAGGCTCCAGCCTCAGATAATCTCCCAGTTGGGCAAGCATCTAATACGCCTTTTGTGCCAGGGCCGGAACAGACTCCAGGCACAGCAGCGGCTAAGCTTTATCAGGGTGCTGGACCAAAACTAGCCCAACAACCCAGCGCAACCCCAAGTGTTGTCGCTTCCGTCCCTATTCAAGCTGGGTCAGTTCCCGGTCCAGTATCAATGGAAGACCGGCAAGCTCAACCGGCACCGGTTGCCAGGGCTCAATATCCTCCACTTCCTCCTGGGGCTCAAGCTAAGCCTCTCGCTAAACGGCCTTCAGCTATCGTGAATAAACAAGCTGTCGCACGAGTCCAGGCACAGCAAGCGGCTCGCAAAGCTCAAGCGAACGCGCCAGCACCACAAGACATGCAATCATTGGGAGAAGGACTCGGAAGTGCCGTCCGTACCTTTAGAGATGCAGCAGCAGATATCAAGAATTCCGTTGATCCACAGATGCGAACCATACAAGCGGAAATGGAAGCAGCCGAGTTGGAAATGAAAGAGACTATTGAGTCAGCCAAACAACCATTGGCTCCAAAAGAACCCTCCGGTACCGTCTAACTGTTTTTGTCTAACTTGCCGTTTTTCTCAAAATCCAGACCCTTGATAGTTGTGTTTTGCCTTTTTGCTCTCATGGGGTGTGTGCTCGAAACAACTCCAGAAACGTCAGACCAGGTCACAAAACGGCTCATTGCCCTGCTCAGTGACCCTCATGCTGACACCAGACGAACAGCTGCACTATCTTTGGGCAAAATTAGCAATCCCATAAGCATTTCAGCCTTGGTATCATCCTTATCTGATCCAGATGAAGAAGTGCGTCAATGGAGCGCCTGGGCACTTGGCAACCTGGATGATTCGCTGACCAAAGAGGCTTTGGTGAGTTTAGTGCAGCATGTGAGTGACCCTTCAGATCGTGTTCGTGAGGCAGTTGTTTTAGCCTTAAGTCACACGACTATTTCCGAAAAGGTCATGCGAGTGCTAGCAGAAGCCTACAGCATTTCCACTCAAGCCACCCAACTCACCATTATTCAGACGCTCGCGCAGTTTGAATTTCCCTTTGCCTACGACCTATTCATACAAGCCCTCAAGAGTCCGAAGCCACTGATTCGTCAAAGTGCGATCGCAGGCCTTGGTGAACTCGGGGACCCTCGAGGTTTGTTAGTCATGCGTACTCATCTTCTCCAAGATTCCAATGTTGGCGTTCGGTCAGAGGCTGCATTTCGTTTAGGAAAATTAGGCGGGCCTGCAGATAGACCCGCACTCCGCCAAGCTAGGGAAACAGATCCGACTCCTAATGTTCATTTTTGGGCAACTTGGAGCCTCGCTCAAATTGAAGATGAGGCCTGAGGCGGCGATGCCTCAAATCATTCCGACCGCTTTCATTCCAAAAAGTCACATGATTGAATAGGAAGAAGTAAGTCATTACAATTAGTGTTTACCAATGCTCTACGGAATTCATACATAGGCAGAACAGCCATTTTACATTCCAGTATGTTCGAAATACCGATAGGGAAGACAATGATTGAGAGTCTTTCAAAAGAACAAAAGCGTCCCTAACAATTTCAATTTTTTATCAAAGAATTATGCCCCTAGTTCTTGCGGTGGGTAGACGGACCGACTCTTTACTGCCACGTTGTTAAAATAGTACAGAAACACACAATTGTTAAACGAATGAAAAAGGTGGATCAAGAGATGAAAAAGGTACTACTAGTCGATGATAATACCAGTGCTCGAGAAGCCTTGAGCCTTGTCTTGAAGTCCCAACAGTTAGAATGCATTGAAGTTGGCAATGGCTCAGAAGCTCTCGAATGGCTCGCCACACACCAAGCTGATCTGATCATTTCAGATAATCAAATGCCAGTTCTTGGCGGGTTAGACTTTATCGATCAGATCCAACTGCACAAAAAACCTGCGAATGAGTCTCCAATTATTCTTCTAAGTGGTCATCTCAATAAAGAGGACAAGGATCGAGCTCGTAAGGCCGGAGTGTTTGCCGTACTTGATAAACCCTGCAATTTCAGCGAGTTCCTCTCGATGGTTCAACTAGCCCTTCAGGGCTAACATTACGGAATATCCATCATCTCTTCCTGATCCCACCGTTACTTTCCTACACTTCTGGCCACCGTTCGACAGCACTTCACAGGAAGATCTAGCTTTTTCCGATATCGGCATGAAATCACCGCATGTTTCTACCCCGTCCGCGGTATGTACCTAGCCACCTCAGTCTTGATATCTCTTGAAGTATCAGGGGTTTAGATCATCTGATTCCTGATTAGACCATCGCAAGACGGAGCAATCGATGACGTGATGGCTAAGGATGCAAGTAAGACGATCGAGACAGTTACATACATCAAAGGAGAAACCAGATGCTCAAGATATTTGGCGGAATGATCATAGGGTCAATGATGACCATGATGCTCTTAGGTGGCGCTTCCGCTGCAGACAAAGTACTAGCCAATGCTCAAACATTATACCTAGACCAACTCAATCGGCCAGATGCCATCACGACCGTCTTGCTTTTAGTGGTGATTAGTATCTTTATGGGAACCCTCAGCATGTGGCCAACAAGACCTGCGATGGATACGCAAAAATTCATTAAGAAATTACGTCGACATTGCAAATAAGAGTAAAAGATGATCGCAACCCGAGCATCGCATACAGCCAGTTGCAAGCAACAATTTTTAAATTTCAAAAATGAATTGCTGCTCAAAGAACAATGAACATACCTTAGGAACGAAAGAGAACTTTCTATAATCAAAAAAAACAACGCTAATCATACAAGCTAGCAGAATCATCAACCTTCCCAAGCCACATCGCTTCTTTTCATATATCTTCATTTTGAGCCAAAAAATACGGGTTCAACTTTCCCCTCCCCATATCCGAAAGGATTCTTGAGGATTATTATTGATGAAAATTTCCCCATCTCAAGTCCATACGTTCAGTTCCGTAAACCTCTTACGGAAACCTGGCATCCCAGAAGAATCCACAAATTCTTTAAAACAAGGAACGGAAGAGCAGACTGAAACCGCTAAACTCAAGAAACGAGACCAGGAGGTTCGCTCTCACGAACAAGCCCACATTGCTGCTGCTGGGGGTTTAGCAAGAGGGGGTGCTACTTTTTCCTTCCAGCGAGGGCCAGACGGGAAACAATATGCAATAGGTGGGGAAGTCAACATTGATACCTCCCCTGTCTCGGGAAACCCTCAAGCCACTATCCGCAAAGCCCAGCAAATTCGTGCCGCCGCTCTGGCTCCAGCAAATCCATCCGCCCAAGACCGCGCTGTTGCGGCCTCAGCTTCTTCCCTGGAAGCTGAAGCTCAACGAGAAATTCAAAAGGAGGAGCAAGAGACGCCCACAGCAGAAAACGAGCGGACTACGACTCCCTCTTATCCTCCCATCGATCTCTTTGTCTAAGCATATCGTTCCTCCGCACTTCCCTTCGGAACTAATTCAGATCCTCCTGTTTTCGTTCTAACAATGGGCAGGATGTTCTATCGCCGCTCATCATTTGCCTAGCTCTATCCTCGACGATTCTACTTAGGACTGCACATAGAGAATCTGCATCACCCCATGAAATTAGGGCATGCACTTTCCCACAAACAAGGATCTCTTTTCAGAAAACTTGGCAACAGATTTGCTAATTATACATTCATGGCGAATGCGAGAGTGCATCCTCTTCTTTTCAGCATCCATCACCAAGATTTCCACAGTTCTTTTCCACTCCACGCTTATGGGAGAACGTATCCTTCATGAATATTTCTGAGAAAATGAAACAAGACTGGGATGAGCGCGCACAACATCATGCACGATTTTGGATTGCGACCGAGAATTATCAAACGGAAGAAGTTTTTGAGCAATCTGGAAGGGCCACTGCGCAAGCACTCATAGAATCATTAACGGATTTGCACCGACCATCGTGGAACGTCTTGGACATTGGTTGTGGTATAGGACGTGTGCTGAAGCCCCTCGCCAAACATTTTCATACTTTAGCCGGTATCGATGTCTCCTCTACCATGATTGCCCAAAGCAAAACCTGGCTCGCCGACCATCCCAATATCACGACATCTGAAAACTCTGGCGTCGATCTTCGCGAATTCAAAAATGAATCGTTTAACTTGGTCTATTCTTATGTGGCTTTTCAACATATGCCTCGGACAGTCTTTGACCAATATCTACGAGAGATCAATCGAGTTCTGTCGCCAGAGGGCTATCTGGCCTTACAACTTCCCATTGGTCCCTATTTCGACGTGCCAATCGAAGATACCATTGGAATTCGATCATATACCTTTCAAGAGATTGAGCAAAAACTTCGCAATAATGGCCTCGCCTTTTTGGACGACTCCAGAATACATCACAATAATTCAATCAACATAAACCAACCATTTGATCATCGCTTTCACATCATCAAGAAGATCAAGACGGTTAAACCTGCACCAAAAGTACAATGGGTACAATTGGAACGACCACAACATACTTCAGCCTTAGACATGCACCTCTACGAAACCTACGCCGATAACTGTGCAAAAATGGGCAATCCTCACGAGGGCATTCAAACATTGCAAGATCTGGTTCAACGCAACCCCAAGCATTTATCAGGATGGCTACGATTAGCTGCTCTCTTACTAGAAGACGGGCAGGTTCAACAAGCCGTCACCACGCTGGAAGAATTAACCGCGCTCCACCCACGCTACCAAGAAGGCAAAGTGACCTTGCAGCAACTATTGGCCCGACATCAACGAGAAAGCTCCACATCCCAGGAAGAGAAAAAACAATTCTCTTGTTAATGAAATTCGATTCTTTAATTGATCGTGAAAGATAAAGGAACTGTGAAGGTACGAACCTGCTTCCAATAGAGACTAGTCAAGAAAAAATGGTATGCTACACTATGCCTCTAATGAAGATCGAACACCCTCTTGCTCACCACTATGATTTAAGGAGGAATCGCATGATCAATCGCACAGTTCTCGCACTGACAGCAGCATTGTTTTTGTTTGGGACGACAGGCATAGCGCTCGCCGCTCACCCGGACAATGGTCCAGGTTGTGGATTAGGAAAACTGGCCTGGGGGTCCTACCCTGGTCAACAATCAATTTTGGCTCAGGTATTACAGTCGACCACAAATGGAACGTTCGGATCTCAAACATTCGGAATCAGCTCAGGAACATCAGGTTGTACCAATGATGGAACGATCTTAGCCTCAGAAAAAGTGAATGTGTTTGCGGCCATCAATTTTGATGACATTTCTCAAGATATGGCTAGAGGACAGGGAGAACATTTAACTTCATTGGCCACCTTAATGGATATTCCCGCCGATCAACACGAAGTCTTTTTTGCTATGGCCCAAGAAAAATACACAACGCTGATTACTTCTGGAGAAGCCTCTCCTAAAGCCGTCGTCAGAGCCATTTATAGTGCAATGGGCAACCACCCCGTTTTAGCTCAAGCTAGCACCTCAAAGTAACGTTCATGTAAGGCTCCGGCAACCAGCTGGAGCCTTACCTTCCCTCTGTATCCTGCCCCTGCAGCATGTGTTGAAACGATTATTCTTGTTATGTATTGTGCTCTCCGTTTTCCCCATGGTGGCCACAGCCCAAGAGCCGCCCTCCCCCTACCTTCGAGAATTACTAGAGATCGCTAACAAGAAAAAGCTTCATCACCATCGTTATTGGCATCTGCTCTTACACTATCGACAAAATTTCTTAGGCGGTTTTACTAGCGAAATAGATGATCCGGGGTTTTTCCTATCTGAAAAGGGGAAAACTAATCCGGAAGCCGAACTCAACGCCACGCTCGCCAAAATTTTTTCTGACGATGTCGTTGGACGATCTCAGCAAGTACCACAATGTGCCTTCATTGCCCGATATCATTGGCTTCGAAAACACCTGCAGTTTGATGAAACCCGCTTGCCAGTTCAAAACTGTGAACGATTCGAACATTGGCTGAATGAACTGAACGCTGCTTCCATGACCCTCATTTTTCCGGCCGCCTTTATGAATAACCCAGTTTCAATGTTTGGACATTCGTTTCTCCGCATCGATCAACACGACCAAACAGAGCAGACCAGTATTCTCGCCTATACAATTAACTATGCCGCAGAAGTACCACCGAATGTTGGGATTGAATTTGCTTTCAATGGTATTTTTGGCGGGTACAAGGGATTTTTCTCCACCATCCCTTACTATATAAAAGTTCAGGAGTATGGAGACATTGAAAATCGGGATATTTGGGAGTACCGCTTAAATCTTTCTTCTCAACAAATTCATCAATTGCTCATGCATACGTGGGAAATGGGAAATGGGTATTTTGATTATTATTTCTTCAAAGAAAATTGTGCCTATCACATTCTTTCCCTCTTAGAAATTGCCGATCCTCAGCTTCACTTAACTGATCAATTCAATTTTTGGACCATTCCCGCAGATACGATACGACTTCTCTTCCGAACGGAAGGCTTAGTCCAAGACATCAGGTACCGACCAGCCGGCAGTACAAAACTCAAGCGGAAACGAGAAGCCATGCAATCTCCAGACAGGTTCTTCTTGAACCAACTGACGACGGATCCATCCGTCGCAGGTCAACAAGGCTTTCTGCAATTACCTCAAGCCCGACAAATTTTCATGCTTGATCTGGCATCCGACTATCTTCGCTATAAAAGCCGAACGAATAAAACATTGGCGAAACAATTCAAGGCAGCGAATCAATCCATCTTATTGAAACGAAGCCAGATCCAAGTCCCCTCTTCCTCTTTTTCCATTGCACCGTTTACCCTATCTCCCGAAGAGGGACACGAAACAGCCAGAATGGGGATGGGAGTCGGGTGGCGAAACGACGAAATTTTTGAACAGGTTAGTGTTCGAGCCGTCTATCATGACTTACTGGATCCTGACCCTGGGTATACACCCGACTCTCAGATTGAACTGGGCGCATTGGCATTGAGACATTACCATCGTCGCAATCAATTTAGGATTGAATCGTTGACACTCGTGAATGTGCTATCACTTGCGCCTATTGATTCCTGGTTCCTTGGCCCTTCATGGAAAATAAAAGTTGGAATGAATACCGTCAAAACTCATTCATGTGATCTGTGTTCCAATGGAAATCTGAATCTCGGAGGGGGAGGCGCGCTAGAGACTCATTTTTTTCAACGAGAGGTGTATTTTCTATTTGGGGAGGTCGATGCAAATGTAAGCGGAGCCTATGACGAGAACCATCGAGTCGGAGGTGGCCTATCTGGTGGAATGGTGGCCAATATGACGAACAATTGGAAATGGCGAGCGTCAGCCGGATATTTGGGATATCTCTTCGGTGATCGCTCTGATGATATAAGAATTTCAGTCGGACAACGATGGACCTTCGCCAAAAATTTCGCCTTTCGCGCCACCTATACCCATCATGATCGAGACAACGAATTTTTAGCCGTTATTCACGGTTATTTTTGATGACATCTTAGAAATCCCGCAAGACATCTTTTCGCAAAATCAGACTTTTGCTATTCGAGCTAATATGAGCATGACATGTTGCACATTCAGGATATTCTGAGCAGGCTTTTCATCATCATTACCTCATGCTAAAATCGAGCAATTCAAGATTCTTATCGTTCATTGATGGTCCATAAACCATGTCATCAAATAATCCACTAACAACCTCTTCAATCGCACCACACCCTCATCTCCGGGATTATTACGAAACCGAAGAACAACGCCGACAACTCCTAGATGAGCAATTTGATCATATAGCTCCTGATTACAATTGGATCACTCAAGCCACATCATTTGGGTCTGGGAACCGGTATCGTCAAGAAGCATTGAAACGGTCTGGATTGATCGAGGGACATTCGATTCTTGATGTCGCCTGTGGGCCTGGCACAGTCTCGTTAGGCGCCCAACGCATTGTCGGAGAAACTGGCAAGGTAGTTGGATTGGATCCAAGCCTCGGGATGGTGACAGAAGCTCAGAAGCAAGGTGTCGTAAAGGTCCTACAAGGCAAGGCGGAGGATCTTCCCTTCCCTGACTCAACCTTTGATTTTGTGAGTATGGGCTATGCACTTCGTCATGTTACCGATCTCACGCTCGCCTTCAAAGAATACCTTAGAGTGCTCAAACCAGGAGGACAACTTCTTATCCTGGAGATCTCTCGTCCTGATGCTTTTCTTCCTTATCACGTGAGCCGATTTTTTTTAAAACAGGTCGTCCCACTGATATCATACCTGGGAACCAAAAACCCCCATGCTCACAAACTCATGAAATATTATTGGGATACGATTGAAACGTGCGTGCCACCCGAAACTATTCTTCAAGCCCTGGAAAACTCTGGCTTTGTCCAAAGCCAGCAATATACCCTCTTTGGTGGTTTACTGAGAGACTATTCCGGCTCGAAACTTTAGCTGATTCAATGCATTTTCCTGCAGAACTAACCTTCGCTGAGTAGCGTTCTCCTGAATTGATCATGGCTTCATTCAGGCCAAGCTTTTGAAAAAATCAAAAGCGCATCCGAAGACCTCCCATTCCAGTGAGACCACTTAAACTTTCAACGCTAAGTTTATTCTTTCCTGATCGTTTCTTGAAACGGGTGAATTGAATATCTCCGCTCACTCGACCTTCTCCAAAAAACGCAACGCCACCACCGACTGGGACTTCCACTCCCAGCAGTCCTAGCAACCCATACCCAAATCCCCAGCCTTGTGTAATGTTGATGGAAGACCTCTGTCTTTCAATTTCATTTTCATCGAACACATTGACCGCGAAATTGAACCCGAGCCCAACGTACGGAGAAATTCCGTTGGGTCGAAAAAAATACTGCCCAATCCCGCGTACGATAAATGATTGGGTATCAATATTTTTGGCATTAAAAAGTTCCACCTCGGAATTACGGTATTCCAATTCCAGGCCAAATCGTTCCTGAGGAGAAACTTTTCCTGCCGCTTGGACCACAGCATTGAACCCTGATTTGCCTTGAAACGGATAAAAAATCCCCCCACCAGCAGAAATGATGACTGAATCTGATTTTCTAGAATCCATCCCCTTCGCCTCAACGCTTTGCGAGAACGCGCCGCAACACACCAGTCCAAGCACGAGGCTACAGAGATATTTCATCACGAGTGGTTTCATCATTCCTCCAACATACATGATCTTTCGTGAGCATCAAGATAGTGTATCAGAGCTCCCCCCTATTCCCAGTTATTGAGCGAGGATATCATCAATTCTAAGGACTGGTTATTTGACAAGGCTTTTAATGCCAAGAAGAGAACCGTAGGTTTGATGGAGGTCAAGATTATCTTCTTGCTCATCTGGGAAAGAGAGAAGAGAAGTATCTGAATATTGCAGCTTGGATGGATCGTTTTCAACTTTCCTGCGAAGCTGATTCAGTTTCCAAGCCAACGAACACCATTGCCACGACCTCGTTACGGCGATGCGGATTTGTTTAGGATAAAACGTCCAGGCAGATTCCACAGGCATGCTGGGTCGTCGGGACTGCCGACCGCGCCACCGTACCAACCCCCCTTCTAATGGATGGATACCCTCAAACATAATACATCCATAAAAACAAAATAATAAAAACATGAGCTTCACGACCGGCTCCCCCGACGCTGCGGCTCGACGCATGAGCGTTTCCATATGATCCCACGTGTAATAGCTCCGCCACGCCGTACGATAGACCTCCGCCAATTCCACCTTGGTCATGTTGGGATGCGCCATGGTGACATGCTCGAGATCATAGATATTCATGTCCGGGTCCATCCATACACCCTGTTCATAGAGTTGCTGATGATCTTCAGATCCCGGCAACGGCGTCAGAATAAAAAATTCCACAATATCTACTGGCAGTTCTTTTTTGAGAATCTCAATATCATGGGCAATGCTTGATGGGGTATCAGTCGGAAACCCAAGAATGTAACCTGCCGCAGTGGTACATCCATGGCTTTTCCAAGCTTGTAACATCTTGCGATACTCCGCGATTTTATTTTGCCGTTTTTTAGTCCCAGCCAACGATTCGGGGTTGATACTTTCCAAGCCTAGAAAAATATTATGGCACCCAGCCCGCACGGCTTTTTCAATAAACCGAGGGATTTTATGACACATCGTATCAACTTGGATGATGAGTGAAAGCTGAAAACCTTCTACTTCCCGAAGGTGAATCATTCTGTCTAAAATGGCTTCCCAGCCCTTATTTCGTGCAAAATCGTCATCCGTAATGAAAAATCTCCAGACCCCTTGCTTGAGGTTAACTCGAATTAACGCTTCGATATCATCTGCGGAACGCCAGCGTGACGTTCGACCTTGTACATTAATAATCGTGCAAAAACTGCACTGAAAGGGACATCCACGCCCGGCATCAAAACTGGAAAGACGTCGAAACGTTCGTTTGACTAGACTAGCAGGCAGGAAAGGAGAAGGGATGCCTTCCAAATTAGGCGTGTTGGCTAAAAAATCATAGGAAGACTTTAGACGTTTTTCATAGGCATCTTTGAGAATCGAATCTAAATGTCCTTCCGCTTCGCCAGCAATAAGCGTAAATCCATCAGCAAGGGCCTGATGAATGTCCTTCGGCATCTCTTTTAGCATGGCGTAACATCCACTCACATGAAATCCACCAATCGCCACTGGAATGCCAGCCTCAACGAACGCTTTCCCTAGATCTAAAGAACGAGGGAACTGGTTGCTCTGCACACCGACAAAGCCTATCATCCCTCCCGCTCCGCGACGAATACGTTTGATAATTCGTTTCGTAGGAATAGTGACATTCGTTTCATCATAGGCATCCACATGAATGTGGACGTCTTCACCCAAGACCTGTCGATCCACACAATCCATAGCTAATGCATTCAGAGCCGCGAGACTATTGGATGGGATGGCGGAGCGTCCCCACTGAATGACATACCCCTCATCATCGTAATGAGAGGGTTTAATCAAAATTAAATGAAATGATTGTTTCGATTTCAATGAATGGTCCGAGAAATTAGGTCATCATTCGCTATAAGAGTGCGGACGAAACTTGTAGAAGGATGGAGGCAAAGAAAGATCAACTAAGCACAGCATCTGCACATGACATGAGAACCACCGATTACCCTACGGAGCCGCCCTAATAGTGTCAAGCCATCTCTTCCATAAGTCGGATGTTCATTTTTAAACGAACACCTGGTGCCATAACCGTTCACGATGGCATCATATTGACAACTCTGAACTCAAACAGGACAATCGGTATGAGTGCATTTCTCTTAACAAAATCCTATCCATGGAGGAACGTTCGTTGTCTGATCAGACCCCATTTGAAACTGAAATCGCCCAACTTCTTGTGACCACATTGAACTTGAAAGTCGAACCGGGCGAAATTCCACCATCAGAACCGTTATTTGGAGAAGGTTTAGGGTTAGACTCGATCGATGCCCTGGAGATTGCACTGGTGATTCATCAGCATTATGGATACAAATTGCGGTCTGATGACCCTGATAATGCCACGATATTTTCTTCCCTACGGTCCCTCTGTGAGGCTATTCAGAAGAACCGGGAACAATAAACTTACGCTTGGTACACACCTTCCACAATCCCGACTGAAATACGAATCACGACCGTAACCTCGTACTCAAGTAACTTTCAGTGCGAGGCCCTCGCCCGAGCTGAGATCCTATCCCAGCATGGGCAGTGTCATCAATTCAAACATTATGACGCATTCCCCTTTACTTGGTCCCTATCAACCTCATAGTACCGTCGCTTGGTTCAACGGAACATCTATGTCTGCTGACATGGTGTTGTCGCATGTCAGTTTGATTAGAAATCAATTACCTCATAAACGTTATGTGATCAATATGTGCCAAGACCGCTATGCGTTTTTGATTGGATTTGCTGCGGCCCTTTGTCACAATCAAACAACGCTGTTGCCCCCTAATCCCTCACCGGAAATTATGCAACAACTTATCCATGAATATCCGGATTGTTTTTACTTAACGGATGGGCAAGAGGAGATTGCAGGGCTAGAAGGCATCACTCTCAATTTGGACACGAATCCTGACCATACAGGTATGGAGAACCCTCAATTTCCAGATTCCTATGTTGCGGCAATTGCATTCACGTCTGGAACAACCGGCACTCCGCGCCCCAACCCTAAAACTTGGGGATCAATGGTCCAAATTGCTCAAAAAACTGGAGAAAGCCTACCCCTTTCTCAGGGAAAACCCGTCACAGTCGTCGCCACAGTTCCTCATCAACATATGTACGGGTTGGAAACGACCATCATGCTCCCACTACAAAAAGGATGGGCTATTCATTCAGGACGACCTTTTTTCCCAGAAGATATCGCGTCGACCTTAGAGGAACAACCCTCACCCCGAATGTTAGTCTCTACGCCCATTCATCTTAGAGCCTGCGTGCTGGCTCATTCGAGATTTCCAGAGGTCACCTATACATTATCTGCCACCGCCCCGCTGCCCACACAATTAGCCAAACAGGTAGAAGAATTGCTTCAGACGACAATAGTCGAAATTTATGGATTCGCAGAAGCAGGAACTATCGCCACACGACAACCCATCCGAGAAAATCATTGGACCTTATTGCCCGAATTGACACTGGAATCACAGACAGATGGGCATGCAGTCAACACCCCATATTTTCCGGAACCTGTCTTAATTCCAGATACCATTCAGCCGACAAACATCCAGCAATTTACACTGGAAGGGCGGCCTACCCATTTGATTAATATTGGAGGGCATCGTGCCTCATTGGATGCCTTGAATCTATCGCTCCTTTCCATTGATGGTGTCGTGGACGGTGTATTCTATATGCCTGAAGAGAAAGAAGAATCAATCACGCGCCTTGTGGCCTTTGTCGTGGCGCCTGGGGAAACAGTTGAATCTATCCTTTCGGCACTTCGCACCAAAATTGCCTCAGTTTTTTTGCCACGCCCGGTGTACCTCATTGAAACGCTTCCTCGCAATCACACTGGGAAATTCCTCAGAAAAGACGCAGAAGCATTAATCAGGGAACAACCGAGTCATGCCAGATCACCGAACCAGGCTATTAATCCATGACGATTGAAAAACAACTACTCATTGCCCCCTCGCACCCGTCGCTAGCTGGGCATTTCCCAGGGAACCCTATCGTGCCAGGCGTGGTCATACTGGGAGAAATACTCGAATCTATTGGCCAATCACTCGGTGAGCGATTGATGGTTATTCAAGTGCCTGTGGTGAAATTTCATTCTCCTCTTCGTCCAAACGAAACAGTAGATCTCACATTCGACCTCCTTCCAAAACAGCACGTCACCTTTTCCTGTCATGTCGGTTCGAGACGGATAGCTTCGGGGCAGTTCTTTTTTCAATCGACCAACCAAGCCGCTCCCTTTTCGCGATGAGTAAACGTTGGCTGACACAACGAGAACGGGGGAATCGTTGGGCCTATCAGTTGATGTTATGGATTTCTCTTCGAATCGGACGGAAGACTGCTAGGACGCTTCTCTACCCCATCTGCAGCTATTATGTTTTGTTTTCTTGGAGAGCAAGCAAAGGCATTAAGACCTTCTTACGCCGTGTATTACAGCGTCGAGTGACGCTCAAGGATCTGTTTTGGCAGTATCACGCCTTCGCCTCAACGTTGTTGGATCGGACCTTTATTTTGGCCAATAGAAGAGACGAATTCGACTTAAAGATTCAGAATTTAGACATACTCCTAGACCGCGTTGATCGCAAACAAGGATGCTTACTTCTTGGTTCACATCTGGGGAGTTTCGATATCCTTCGAGCCACTGGACTAGCAACCAGAAATGCCCCCATCAAACTACTCATGCATCAAGAGAACGCACCCATCCTCAATGATGTTCTGGGGAAACTCGACCCCACAATGTTGGATTGCATTATTCCAGTCGGCGAACCTGACACGATGCTGCGCGCCAAAGAATGTCTGGATGCGGGTGGACTCGTTGGCATGCTGGGTGATCGCCCACTTAAACATGAAAAAGTCGTACGCTGTGATTTTTTGGGGCAACCGGCTCAATTTCCTTCCGGCCCTATGTTGTTGGCCAGTATCCTCAAAGTTCCAGTCGTGCTATTTTTTTGTCTGTATCGTGGCGGTGGACGATACGACATTCACTTCGAATTATTTGCAGATACCGTCGTCATCCCACGAGAAGATCGAGCTCAAGGGTTACAAGAGTGGACACAACGATATGCTGTTCGCTTAGAAACATACTGCAAAATGGCCCCAAACAATTGGTTTAATTTTTATGATTTTTGGGAAACGGATGAGTAAGGGCTCGCGAAATAGTAACTTCTCAGAATTCGCGCCCAGATTTGGGTTAGATTGGGTCGAACTGAGGGAGCACAACCGGAAACGTAGCCAGGTTTACGCTGAGGATTGTGCGAATGAAGATCGGCCCAAGCTGGCCTGAAGGTGTGATGTGAAAATAGTAAGTTATTGTTTCGCGAGCCCTAAGCCCATCCTTTGGTGTCTGGTGTACTGGGGGCTTTTCATCTATGGCCCGCCCGCACCTTCCTATGCGTGTGAGCCCCACCCCAAGACCGATCAACAGCAATCAATCCAGAAAGCATCGGAAAGCTTAGACAAGATCATGGAAAACCTTGGACAGCTCACCGTTCGAGAACAGTCTTTTCATGAAACATATTATTCAGGCATGCTCATCACACCTTCCTTCAAAGAAGGGACACTGATCTTTCACCCTCCTGACCGTTTGGAAAAACACGTGCGGCTTCCCACTGAAGAATCCTTTATCATCAATGGAAATGATCTGCTGTATGAGAACCCGTCCCGGGACCTTTCCCTAACCTTTCCCCTACAAGAATATCCGGCGCTTGCCACTCTCATTGAAGGCTTACGCGCGCTCTTTAATGGCGATCAAAAAACCCTTCGACAATTCTTTGAGGTTTCGATGGCTGGTTCCCCAGAAATGTGGGAATTGGAGCTTTCTCCTCTTATCGAGGATGAGGAGGAGGGTGTGGATTGCATTCGTCTCGCTGGAGAACAGTCCCACCTTCACACCATTTCAATCCAGGAAACCAACGGCGACCACTCTGAACTTCAACTTTCCCCACAGCTCCCGTGATAACAAAGACTGGCATCACCCCTTGGCTGCTGTGGCTATTGAGTATTGCTCTAGGTTCTGCCTTTGCCATCACCTCCATCCCTATTCAGACAGAATTGCCCCTTCTCCTTCCTTCTTCCGGATCATTCTCGCAACAATTATTCGTTGACCAATTACAGTCGGGCCCAACCTCACGGATCCTTCTCCTTGGAATCAAAGGAGCAGAGCCTTCTATCTTGGCAAACGC
>JAJDBQ010000201.1 GCA_029261255.1 Nitrospirales bacterium | reverse complement strand
GGTTTTTCTCTTCGACTGTGGGGTTGAATGAGGCCGTCATCCGGCGGTACGTGGAGCATCAAGAACGAGTGGACAAAGGGCAGATTCAACTTGAATTTGAATTTTAAGTGCCACGTGGCGTAAGCCCGTGGGTATCTACTAGTTGTGTCCTTCATCTGCTTCCTGAATCGTCAATCAGTGTTTGGGGGAAGGTCTTATAAGGAGACAGTGGTTTGGCGCTCGATGGTAGTGCAGCCGAAATAGAAATACGAGATTCCAATAACTGAATTCGCGCCTGACCCTATGACTTTGGGAAATTTTATGCGAGATGGAACGCGGGGTAGGGTTGTGAAAAACGATTACGTCCTTTTTTAATTTCGGAAGAACGGCGAGATTTTGCTTTCTTCTGAGAAAGAGGGTAGAGGTTATGAAGGCTGGTCCATCGTCCAGCCTTCCGATGGATGGACTAAATTCAAGAAGGATGAGGCTAAGGCTTAAAATCGTACTTGGATTCCGCCACCTAGAGTGTAGTAATTGAACGCTCGAACATCATCCGTTGGCGCAACATAGGAGGTTTCCAAATTGAATACCAATATCTCAGTGAGGTAGAAATCAATTCCCCCTCCATATCGGAATGCCATGGCAGTCTCGGTATCTGTCCTAAATCCTGGCCCTTTTCCCTGGGCTTGCATGACTCCTATCCCAAGGAGTCCGTAAGGTTGAACACGATCCGTTAAAGCAAAAAATTTTCCATTAAAAGTCCCAGTCCAGGTATTTAATTCATAGCCAGGAAAACTATCCACGTCAAACGGATCTACTCGTTCACCCATTGCTTCTATGGCCATGTTGGGATGGAATCGATACCCCAAGCGAAAATTAAAGCCTGCGGCATTTTGGATGCGTGAACTTTGAGCGAAATCAAAATCCTCGATTGCGTAGACCCCTCCAATTCCAGCGTAGACTCCTGAACGGCTATAGATCGAAGAATCTTGAGCAAAAACTGGAGAGAAGAAGGCGAAAGAGAGTGTGAGAGCAATGAATAGGCTTCGGTAGTTCATGGACGAATTCCTTCTGACTGTTTTGGAAGAATGAGACAATAGAAGGAAGAATCCTCGTAAATGGAGAAGAAAGTCCATACGTCGGAAGAGGGGGGAGAGAGGCAGGGCCAAGCCCAATTACGTTTCTAGATCTCGAACTAAGATTCAGTTTTGAGGGAGCTTCTTGAGAGTGATGTCTGAAAAATGCGTTTGAGAGGCAAGAGAGATTAGGACAGAAAGGGACGAAGGTATTGGCCGGTGATTGAATCGTAATTTTTAGCAACGTCCTCTGGTGAGCCCTCAGCGACGATGTGGCCGCCTGATTCGCCACCGCCTGGGCCTAGGTCAATGACCCAGTCTGCGCACTTGATAACGTCTAGATGATGTTCTACTACAAGGACTGTATTCCCTTCCTCAACTAGTTGATTCAAGACTGTTAACAGGCGAGTGATATCTTCCAGATGTAGACCTCTTGTTGGTTCGTCCAAAATATAGAGGGCCCCTTTATGGGTGGGGCTGGTTGCAGATCGCTTAGGAGTGTTGGCCAACTCTCTGGCAATCTTGAGTCGTTGGGTTTCTCCACCGGAAAGGGTGTTAGCTGGTTGACCAAGGGTGAGATAGCCGAGTCCAAGTTGTTGAAGTACCCGTAATCCTTTGAGGGATGAGGGGCAGGAGGTCTCGAAGAAATCAATGGCTTTGTCGACGGTGAGATTGAGCACATCGTGAATGGAATGTTCTTTGATGTGAACTTGTAGAATTTTATCTTTAAATCGTTTGCCTTCACATTCTGCACAGGGCACGTACAGATCCGCCAGAAAGTACATTTCTAATTTTTCATAGCCATTCCCCTGGCATTGGGCGCACCGACCGTTTCCGGTATTAAAGGAAAAGTGTGCGGGTGTGAGTCTGTGTGCACGGGCATCTGGTGATTGAGAAAATAACGTTCGAATATCTTGATAGGCTTTCAGGTAGGTGATGGGGTTTGAGCGTGGAGTTTTGCCGATGGGTTCTTGGTCGATGAGGCAGACCGTGCGGAGATGTTCGGTTCCGGTCATATTTTTCAGGTTGGGTTGTGGAGGGGAGCCGACCTTAAAAAAACGTGCGAGGGCTGAATAGATCGCGCCTTCGACCAATGTGCTTTTTCCTGAACCCGACGGACCGGTCACACAAATCAGCGTGCCGAGCGGAATATTGACCGTGATCTTTTTTAAGTTTTGCTCGCATACACCTGTGAACTGCAGTTTCTTTCCACTTCCTACTCGACGTTTTGAAGGAAGGGCAATCGTTCGTTCCCCGCGCAAGTATTGTGCGGTCAGAGCCTGGGGATGCTTGAGAAAGGTTGCATAGGGAGCTGCGCATACGACTTGTCCACCTTGATCACCAGATTGTGGGCCCATCTCGACGATGTAATTGGCCTGCTGGATGATCTGCGGATCATGTTCCACAACAATGACGGTGTTGCCTCGCTCAGCCAATTCTCGAAGAATCATGCCCATCGCCTCGGTGTCTTGCGCATGGAGGCCAATCGTCGGTTCGTCTAGCACATACTGTGTGCCCACGAGCTGACTGCCCAATTGTGTTGCCAGATGAATGCGCTGGGCTTCCCCACCGGATAAGGTCCGCATTTCCCGATTCAAGGTGAGATAGTCTAAGCCGACACGCAGCAAAAATGAGAGCTTTGACTGCAAGGTCTTCAATAGATCGTTGCTTATGGCATCTTCGAATTCTCTCAATGGCAAGGCTTGCAGCCATGGTTGAAGGCCTGAAAGTGGCCACCCACACACTTCATGAATATGGCAGTCCTGGATTTTCACCATGAGAGATTCCGGCCGTAAACGAGTTCCCTGGCAGTTGGTGCAGAGAGAAGGACTGCGATACCGACTCAAGAAGACCCGGACATGCATCTTGTAGCGTTTGCTTTCTAGATATTCAAAAAACTCATGGACTCCCTCTATCTTTCCCTCGCCTTTCCAAATCAGATCTCGTTCACCTTGAGTGAGTTGGTTGTAGGGTGTCGATGGGTCGAGGTGTTTCTTCTTGAACGCTTTAATCATTTCTTTCTGCCACCACAGATTGGAGGGCTTCGTCCAGGGTTCAATTGCGCCGTTTTGTAACGATTTGTCAGGGGCCGGAATAATCAGCTGTTGGTCGTAGCGGAGAATGTTGCCAAACCCTTTACAGTCGGGACAGGCGCCAAGTGGATGATTGAAGGAGAAAGACACGGGACGTGGCGCTGGAAATGTTCGGTTGCATCCGGGGCAGGCCAGGTTCGAGCTATAGGCCAAGGATTGGTCATTGTCGATGATGACGTTCGCCCGTCCTTCACTTTCTCGAAACGCAGTTTCTAATGCTTCGACTAACCGACTCCGAGATTCGGGTTCCAATGTGAGGCGGTCCACGACGACGGATAGTTCCGTTGGCAATGGTGCGGGAAATGTATCCGTGTTGATCTTGATGAGTTGCTGATTGATCATGACGCGGATAAAGCCCTGTTTGAGAAGGGACGTTTTCATTGCTTCAAGCGCATCGGGGTGGGGTGTGGACTTGGGAAAGCAGATCAGGGCCCGTTGTTTGGGAAACCGATCTAGTAATTCTAGGGCAACGGTTGTAGGATGGTGGGCTACGGCTTCAAGCTTGCAGTCGGGGCAGGTGAGACGGCCGATTTTGGCGAAGAGCAATCTGAGGTAATCTGAAATTTCACTGGTGGTGCCAACCGTCGAACGAGAAGTCCGAATCGGATTTTTTTGCTCTAACGCAATAGAGGGGCGGATGTTGGTGAGTCGGTCAACATCAGGCCGTTTGACACGATCCAAAAACATGCGGGTATAAGATGACAGTGATTCCACATACCGCCACTGGCCTTCTGCAAACAGCGTATCGAAGGCTAACGACGATTTTCCCGAACCGGAAACGCCGGTGATGACGGTGACCGCGTTATGCGGAATAGAAAGAGAAATATTTTTGAGATTATTTTGACGAGCGCCTTCAATGATCAGTTCGGCATGGGGAGCAGCAGTCTTGGCCGTGGATTTCTTCTTAGGTGGCATAAACGGTTAAAAAGTAAATTGTGACGAAGCGTGAGTTCTTTCATGGTTGTACCCTGTTCACCCTCTCTCCGCCAAGTGGGATGCTTTGCTGTGTGATGAATAGAGAGATAGGTAGCAGACAAAGAAATATTGGCGGTTTTTGGGGGAATGAATCTTGAGGGCTGTTACGAATCGGAAATTTCTTGCATTAAATCATGAAGGGAAATCGCGGTAATCCCTTCTCCCATGGAAAAGGTATCTTGTCCGCCATAGACGACAAGTTTCTTCGATGGTTTGATATCTTGACAGGCGATATGAAATCCTTTTGCAAGGCTAGGAGCTGAACTCCGTTTAATTTCAATGGCCCATCGTTCCTTGCTTGACCATTCAAGGACAAGATCAATTTCTGCTCCACCAACGGTGCGGTAAAAATAGGGGTTTACGTGAGAAGGTGCGACAGACATGATATTTTCAAGAACATAACCTTCCCAACTCCCACCAACGACGGGGTGGCTTAGTAAATCATTCAACGTGCCAATTTGTAATAGGGCATGAGTGATGCCACTGTCCCTGAGGAATACTTTGGGGGAGCGAACTAAGCGTTTGCCAATATTCACCGTCCAAGGGGGCAATCGTCGTACTAAAAGGAGATCGACCATTAAGTCGAGGTAGCGGCCCACGGTCATGCCTGATACTTCTAGGCTACGTGCGATTTGTGCGGCGTTGAAGAGACTGCTTTGATGATGAGCCAGCATGGTCCAGAATCGTCTAAGGGTTTCAGCAGGAATTCTTGGTCCGAGTTGCGGGACATCTCTCTCCAAATAGGTCGTGATGAAATCCCGACGCCATTCCAAACTGCTAGCCTCTGTCTTCGCTAACAAGCTTTCGGGAAAACCGCCTCGCACCCAGAGCAGATTCATGTTCTTTGGGCGTGTTTCAACGTACTCCAGGAGATCCACAGGGTGAAGTTCAAGGTAGGCAATTCGCCCGGCAAGCGACTCACTTGATTGTTGAAGAAGGTCAATCGAGGCCGACCCTAGAAAAAGAAATTGCCCAACTCTGTTTCCTCGCCGGCGCTCTTTATCAATAATCCCTCGGAGATGAGCAAACACTTCAGGCAGGCGTTGCACTTCATCAAGAATAATCAATTTGCCTTGGTTGGCTGCATGGAAGCTTGAAATATCCTTCACTTTTTCCAGGTCAAGCGAGTTTTCGAGGTCAAGATAGACAGCCGGAATCTGTTCAGCCAGGAAATGAGCTAACGTTGTTTTTCCAACCTGACGTGGGCCCATCAACGCCACAGACGGACTTCGCTTCAAGGCTGCGAGGATTTTCGATTCTAATTTTCTCGGTACCATCTATGCAAATGTAACACATAATGTTGATATTGCATACTGTGATGCGTGTGATTCAAGCGGAGTAAACAAGCAAAATGTGATGAATGAGGGGTTTCAGGCAGATGTTTTCCTTTCAGACTAAGAAGCTATTGGTAACGATGTTGTGTGGAATGGAAAGAGAAATGTTTTTGAGATTATTTTGCCGAGCGCCTTCAACGATCAGTTCGACATGGGGAGCAGCAGTCTTGGCCGTGGATTTCTTCTTAGGTGGCATACAGGGCGGTAAAGATTATTCAGAGTGAACGAATAGTGCTTTATGGTTGTACCCTGTTCATCCTCCCTTCGACAAGTCTTGTAGTTTTAGGAAGAGTGCCTGTAATTGTTCGCGTTTTCTGCATACATCCAGGATTTCGTCATTTGCAGAAAGGAAGAGACCTTCATAGACGTGTTGAGCTAGCAAAGACGATTCCTTCGCTCGTTCAACCTTGGCGTTTTCAAAAGCCAGAGTCGCTTTATTAGCGAGATGTTCGAATGCCAGACTATCCACCCAACAGAGATGGCTATTGATACTGAGCAAGCCGCCTTGCACGATCAAGGCGTCTTCCCTTCCCAGTATTTTTCGTAAGCGTGTCAACGTGGTGAGAATTGATCGATAAGCCGCATCTCCATCTGCATCAGGCCAGAGTTCATCGCTTAAGCGTGCAAGGGAAATGGTTTGCCCGCCTAAACTGAGGAGGAGTTGAAGGAGCCGCAAGGGCATGAGTGGTGCCTTACGCCCAAAGACCACGGGGCCTTCGTAAGTGGTGATGAGAAACGTCCCTAGGGTTTGGATGCGAATGGGCCAGGGCCAATCCAGGGTATTCGCTGTTTTGGCATCGAGTGTCAGATACTTGTCTTGAATGAGTTGCCGCACATAGTCGAGCTCAATGCCTTCTTCTAACGCGAGAGCACATAAGGGAGTGAGGATGCTCGGTAGCCATGATTCGTAGGTATAAAAAATGTCGTGTTGTCGACCAAGTTGACAGGCTTGCTTGAGGAAAGGAAGGGCCTGTTGGCGAGTGCTTGTCTCTAACAAGACATAGGCACGAAGGAGCTGGCAAGAATAGTTGAGTGAGACATGATCAAGTGCCTGAGCAACGGCTTCGACTTCTGCTAAAGGGTGTTCCACTTCCTCAAAGCGACGTGTGTTGGCTAGCACAAGGGCTAGGCCTAATGTGGCAACAGCTTCAAAATGACGCCCTTTTGATTGTTGTGCGAGCACGATGCTTTGTTGTGCATAGCTGAGTGCCTTGTCCATTTCTCCCTTGAGTGCATAGAACCATGCTTTTTGAAAAATTCCAATCGCGTAAAAGACGGGTCCTATGTGTTGTGCGTCTGCTTCAGAAGGAACCAGCGTCTCAGCATGCTCGAGGTTTTGACTGTGCAGGGCGGCATAGAGCCCATTAAATAACAACGGTCCTCTAAAGACAGACACCTCATGTTGTATGAGTAAATCATAGGCTCGTTGATAATGAACTTTAGCTTTCTGGAATGCTCCGGTTACCCATGAAATACCTGTTTGTGATATCTCCCACGCAAGTTGGTTGGGAGGCGAGAGGGTTGCATTATCAAATTTCTGAATGGCTGGGTTCGTGGATTGAAGAACTTCCTGGATGCTCCCAAAGCTTCGGGAGCAACACACGATATGGTGAAGGAGAATCGTGAGTTCGCTGAAACGATCACACTGTTGAATAAATGCGACCGCACGTTCAATCCAAGCCTGCACAATTGTTCGGTGAGGCTGTCGCCAGTAAAGCCCACGCATCATGGCTATGATCACCGTAGATTGAACGGTAGACGGAAGATCTGTTGCATGTTGTTCCCATATGGCATCAATGGTTGGTAGCCACTCGTCGATTCGATCGAGGTGCGTCCAGGTAAAATCAATGGAGTAGATCGCTCCGCTTGCCGCTAACAGCATGCCGTTGACATCTTCACGCTGCTGAAATGTCTGGAATGCTGTTTGGAAACAGCGTAAGCTTGCGGTGGGATCTTGTAGGAGCAGACTCATCCCTTGCCAGTAGCGTAGATAGGGTTCACGTTCATATTCTTGATCTGGAATGCGGCCGAGCCACTCTGCCAACGTTTGAAAGCGACCTTGCTCAATGAGTTTGGGTGCCTGTTCTATGAGCAGATGACTCACCTGTTTGTGCTGTTGGTTTCCAATGTGAAGCTCAATGGCGTCTTCAATCCAACCCTCTTTTAATAGTATTTCTGCGGCTTCTTCTTGTAAGACCTTCCACGTATCCGGTCCGAATTCTATTGCTGCTTGGTGTCGCAAAAATTCTTTAAATAGCGGATGGTATTGGAATATCTTTTGTACCCCTTCACGATTTTCAACAAAGTAGCGTGCACGAGAGAGTTTGTTGAGTTCATATCCCGCTATGGCTAATCCGGTAATTTTCTGTGCCATGTGATCAGTAAAGGCGGGGAACATGGCGGTTTTGAGCAAGAGCATTCGAATATCTGAAGAGACGTGGATCAGAGCTTCTTGTACGAAATAATCAAAGAGAATGGAGTGATCCCCTACATATTCAGCATTGTGAGGAAGAGACTTCAGCTTCAAAACTGGAGATCGTTGTGTGCCAGTTCTATTGGTGCCTAACAAGATCATTCCTGCGACCCAGCCTTGGGTTTGCATATGAAGCTGTTCAGTCCATTCTGCTTCAGGACTCTTGTTCTTAGGATGATGAAGCGCTAAGAGTTGCTTCGTCTCTGCAAGGTCGAATGCCAGGTCATCAGCAGGAAACTCTATGAGTGTTTGGTTGGCAATGAATGTGGCGAAACTTGGCGGGGGAGCTAAGCGACTAGTCACGAGACAGAGGATGCCGGGTGGAATGGTGCGAAAGGCTTCAGCCATAAGGCCCTGTACCGGAGAGTCGATTGGTAAATCATGATAGTTATCAAAAATCAGCAGTCCTGGTGATTTCAGGCGCATGAAGAGTTCTTCAAAGAATCGCCGGATAAACTCTGGAAGGTTGGCCATGTAAGCAGGTTCCAGCGCGGGCATCGATTTGCGAAAGCGCGGTGCAGCTTGCTGGATGCCCATGGAAAGGTAATGGACCCACGTCGCAGGATCAGCATCGCTCGAATTCAGTTGATACCACAATTTTTGGCATTTCATGGTGCGCAGGTAACTAGTGGCGAGCGTGGTTTTCCCCGAGCCTGGCGGTGCTTGGATCCATACCACCTTGCTCCCCCTGCGTCGTGCCTGTTCTATCTGCTTCGTCAAGCGTGAGCGAGTGACGAGGGCTGGCAACGAGGGAGGTGTCAGTTTGGCAAGGGCAAGAGGTGCTGGCGCGGAAGACTGATGGTGGGCTTGTTTTCGCGCAGGTGTGACTTTGCGCCGGCCTAGAGGGAGAGGCTGAGCTTTCATCAGGCCAGCCTAGCATAGGGGATCAAAAATTTGGAATCTGGTCTGTTCAAAAAAATCCGCCAGCGGCGTTTTCGCCTAATGAGAGTGCTGGGATATTGCCTGTACGCTCCATGCCAAAACGTGGCTGTGGCATTGCTGGACGGACATTTTGAATAGACCCGAAGTCGTGTATATTCAACACGCTGCTGAGTCTGCTTGCTTCTTGATATTCTCAATGTTCAACACCCACATCATTATTTCATTTCAATGATAAGTACCCCCTAATACCAAGTAACTTTCTGTCGATGTTCTGTCCTGATTCGCCTCCCATAGATTCACCCGTTTTGTCGTACCGGCTAAGTGATTTAGCCGAAAACGGTTTATTTTCTTCTCTCTGCGAAGCGCCCCCCGGCCTGTCTTTTTGAATCTGTTACAGATCTGTTACCGCAGGCATGGTACATGAGGCGTAGATCATGCGCAGGCTTGAATCGTTGTTGTTTGAGGCCCAAGCCTTGATTCATTTGGCCCGGGGTCGGGAAGCCATTACAAAGGGGAGATGATATGCGTTCAAGGAAGCGAGTTGATCATGTAGTCTATTTATCTGATTCAGAGCTAGAACAGAAACGTGCCAAGCAGTTGGTTGCTATACACGCGAATCTCGCGCCCCTGTTAGTGAAGCTGGAAGGCTTGAATGCAGCAGCAGATCAGGTCCCTGCTAATTGGTTGGCTCGCGGCCGAGTGGAAGAGCTTGAGGTGGGGTCACAGAAAATGGTTTTGCGACTGCGTCCGGAGAAACCTATTCCGGAAGGGCTCTATCAATATTGGACGACGAATCCTGTGCTTCAAATCCAGCTGGTTGCTGCCTATTTGTGCGATTGCGCTGTCGACATTTTCTCCATCACTTCCGTGGAGCCCTTCTCTAGGACACCGAAAGACGGCGGAGAAATTCTCACCATTCAGGTTGACCAGGCTAAGGGTAAAAGATCGTAACCGCTGACATCCGTCGTTTTCTTCTGATGACAGAGTCAATCCTAGTTCACGAGACAAACTCCGCTATCCAAACATGCTCATGAGAATGGTAGATAGCTGTCTGCGCGTCCTTTGCGTTCGAACATACTCGTGTTGAACAGCAGCCATTTTGGATAGATGTCAGCCGCTAGGTTGCGCGTCTCTGGTTTACCATGCCTCAGCATCCAGAAAGTTAAATAAATGGGTTTTTTGTATGTGAACCAGAGCGCGGATGAACTCTGAATCTCACGCACAGAAAAGGACAACCGCCCAGCCATACGTCCTGCATGGTCGAAAAGTGTATATTTCCAGATCTCATGACGGCATTCTGTAAGTTCGGTTTTTAGCTTTCCGAAGCCTTCCTTGCATAGTCTGAATCTCTGCTATTTGAAAATCCCGAACACGAGCAGAAATGATCGTTCGTCTACAGTGCGACTCTGTTGGTTGCCGCGCCTGCTTGAGAACGAGGAGCTTCGCGTACGCAAACGGTATGCGGTGAACGGTGGAGGCGTCTGTTCTACGGACAGACAGGCTGCTGGCAACATTTCAGCAATTTGGCGGTATTTGGCCAGTGGTGGAAAGGGTCGTCATGGTCCTCAGAGCGAAATCCTTAAGAGAATGTTGAATGTATTAAGGAAATCCCGTGGTGAGGAAGGCGCGATGTGAAATGGCACTGCGCTTGCTTTATCACATGAATATGCAAGGTCTCGAAAAAATTAATGGACAAGGAGTCACCTTGGATTCATGGAATGAGGATCAGGAATTTTCCATCTTTGATAAAGGGGAGGACAGACTGATGAATCAAATGATGCATTCCACTCAAGCGTTAATCAGAGGCATGGACATGTGGAAGCCCGGTGCCACTGATGGAACACAAAAGGTAGCTCCTTGCGAGTTTCGTCCTGAAGCTGTCGGGGCAACTGAGCAAGAGGAAGACCGCAGGCAATTGCACTGTCGGCGGCGTGCTCGACGAGCCGCTGGAGGTGCCATTGCTGGAATGATGGCTGCAAAAAGAGCCACTCAGCAGATTGGCGCGATCGAAGCCAATGGCTTTTCACGTTGATACACATGAACAATAATTCATTCACTAAAAGAACGGGAGGTTCAATCATGGGCAAGCCACAATGGTACAACACATTTTCCATCGCTATCTTGGGCCTGACAATGGGCCTTGGAGGAGTGTTCGTCGATGACCTCAGTGCTCAGAATTCTACTGGTTCGTTGTCCGGCCGCGTGAACAACAACCTGTCGGAAATCGAACGCGTCTTTGCTTCTTCATTAGGAACGGAGGACAAAGAAAGCATCCTTAGAGAAACACTTGAACGGCAGTACCAAACGGATGTTGATCGGTTTGTGGATGTTGACCGACAGACGGACTCCGAGGATCCTCAGCCGTGCTTTCATCAGGATGTGACCATCACGTGGGATGGCGCGCAACAAGATCAGTGGGGCCGAAACGAAATTCACGGCACTGAAGCGGATGATGTCATCCGGGGGACCGATCAGGCTGACTTAATTGTGGGGCATGGGGGTGAGGACATTATCTGCGCAGGAGGTGGTGACGACTGGGTTTATGGGGATGATCATGACTTCTTTTCTTCTAGCGGAAGCTTTGACTTGATTGATGGTGAAGCTGGGGATGATACGATCTTTGGTGGTGGTGGAGGAGATTGGTTGCATGGCTCGGAGGGTGAAGATGGCCTGTTTGGCGGATGGGACGAGGATCACCTGTTTGGTGGTGCCGCGCATGATTTTTTAGTCGGGATGTGGGGGACAGATGTGCATCATGGGGGCAATGGAGATGACAACATTAACGCACAAGAGTTTGATGACTCTCCGTTTGACGAAAGCTATGGTGAAGAAGGATACGATGGCTGCCACGTCGATAAAGAAGAAGCCGACTCTTTGACGTTGACGTGGTGTGAGCTGGAGATCCCACACTGATTCGTTGAGGACGAGATTTGACCGGCTGCAGTTTGTGAGACGGCTACGCTACGTGGCCGTCTCACTCACCCATTCACTGAAATAACAGGAGGTGCAGTCATGGATAAACAACGATGGTTCAACACATTTTTCCTTGGTATTCTGGGTCTGACAATTGGATTTGGAGGGGTTGGCGTAGGTGATCTCAGTGCCCAACTGACTACTGGTGACCTTTATGGCCACGTGACTGATAATCACGCAGAAATCGAACGCGTCCTTAGTTCTTCATTAGAAACGAAGGAAAAGGAAAGCCTCCTTAGAGAAACCATTGATCGTCAGTACCAAAATGATGTTGATCGGCGGGCAGATGTTGATCCACAGACATACCCCGAGGGTTCCCACCGTCAGCTGCCGTGCTTTCATCAGGAGGTGACCATCACGTGGGATGGCGCGCAAAAAGATGCGGAGGGACGAAATGAAATTCACGGAAGTGAAGCGGATGATGTCATCCGGGGTACCGACCAGGCAGATTTGATTGTGGGTCATGGAGGTGAGGACATTATTTGTGGTGGCGGCGGGGATGATTTGATTTATGGGGACGATGAGGAGATGTTTTCTTCTAACGGAAGTTTTGACTTGATTGATGGCGAAGCGGGGGATGATTTCATCTCTGGTGGTGGTGGAAGAGATTGGTTGCATGGCTCGGAAGGTGAAGATCGACTGTTGGGCGGGTGGGATGAGGATCATCTCTTTGGTGGTGCAGATCGTGATTTATTAGTTGGAATGATGGGGGCAGATGTTCACCGTGGCGGGAACGGAAACGACGTTATTCATGCGGTAGCTAGTGATGATAGCCAGCATGACGAAAGTGATGGTGAGGATGGACACGATGTCTGCCACGTCGATAAAGAAGAAGCGGACTCTTTGACGCTAACCTGGTGTGAGGTAGAGTTCCTGGGCCCGTAAGATGAGGCCTGCCCGGCTACAGTTTGTGAGACGGCCACAATTCGTGGCCGTCTCGCTTAATTCATATTGTGATGAACGGGTTAAGCCAAGAACTGGACGATGAGAAGAGTAAGAGGACATCACACGATAGGGATCAATGCAGAGTGAAAGTTGCTATTCAAAACAAATGTGAACATTCTGGGTGAGTGGCTTGAGACATTTAACGTTGGCCTAAATCAGATTGCTATGAGAAGAAAGCTATCGCGGAAACCCGGAGCAGAGGTGTTCAGCAGAGCATGCCTGAAGCCACAAGTGAGAACGCGACGAGAATATTGTCTCCGGCAAGATTGAGTCACTGCCAGAAGAGAATGGTTTCCGAGGAGACGCGATCATGAAGGCAGTATTCGTGAGTGCACAGTGTAATTAATCATACCGACAAACTACCGGTTATTCTCTAATCCCCACTACAACCCAGTTTCGTTTCACGTTTGACTGTGACCCACAACTGGTTCTCAAAACCGCCGTAGTTCTTATGCGTTTGATTCCGAACCTTCTCCCTTAAAATATTGATACGGCTTTCCTTCACGCATTCGGATAACCACTAGTCTCACCGTAGAGTTTCTCTAAGCAGCAGCCGATTCAGAATATTTTTTACAAAATCGGCATTTTTTTGAATCTGTTACATATCTGTTACCACGTCCGTGGTATTTTCCCCTTGATAATTTAAAGGATGTCCTCGGTTTCATTGAGACTTTTTGGGGCATACACGTTATATTTACAGTCTTAATAGGCTGTTGATTGATCATGATTTAGCTGGATTTACTCAATCAAAGCCGGATTCTAGTACTTGATGGCCTTGAGTAGAGAAGAACAAGGATTGACCGTGGACGACAAAGACAGCACCCATATTTTGCCACTCAATGAATTTGATGAGAGTCAGGCCATGAACGAGCCCTGGCGGATGGTCGCCAGGATATGTGGTGTGGTTCGTGTCTGCAATCTACAGACAAGCAACATTACGTGGGAGTTTGGCGAATCGTCAGCTTTTGGCTATGGACGTGATGACGTCGGAACAACAAGCCAATGGTGGCAGGATCGCCTACATCCTGATGATCGAGAGGTGGTGCTCGAGAAATTAGAACTGGCACAGAGTGCGATCAATACCCTCTGGTCTGCAGAATACCGATTTTTGTGCGCAGACGGTAGTTACGCCAATATTTTTGACCGAGGGGAATTTGTTGATCGGAATAGCGAAGGTCCGACTCGGCTGGTGGCATCCATGATTGACGTGACGAAGAGTCAATGGATGGAGGCAGGCTATCGTGAAAGTGATGAAACCACAAAACTGATCGTCGACAATGCTCTGGATGCGGTGATTGCGATGGATGCCGAGGGCATCATTACTGGTTGGAACCATCAGTCCGAGGTGATCTTTGGTTGGAGTCGAGAGGAAGCGATCGGGCAGAGCTTAGAAACAGCGATCGTGCCACAGCAATATCGCGCTGCTCATCGTGCCGGATTGAAACGATTGGTTGACACTGGAGAAGCGAAACTTCTTAAACAGCGAATTGAAATCACCGGGCTTCATAGGGATGGATATGAATTTCCGGTTGAACTGAGTATTACCCCTCTTCGTTCCCACGGAAAATTGGTCTTTAGTGGATTTCTTCGGGATATTACGGCACGAAAAGCCGCGGAAAAAGCTGCAAAGGGGAATACTCGGTTTCCCGATCAAAACCCCTATCCAGTGCTTCGAATTGGGTACGATGGAGCCATCCTGTATGCCAATCCAGCGAGTCGTGCGTTGTTAGTCGCATGGGGTTCTGAGATTGGGCAAGGCGCTCCGTCAGCTATTGGCCAAGTGATTGGAGATGTGAGTGTGACTCGTTCCAATCACTATCTTGAAGTTGAGTACGAGCAAGACACCTATTCCTTGTTTTTCGTTCCCTTTCATGAAGAGGAATTTGTCACGGTCTATGGAAAAAATAGTACAAAACGCATACAAGCTGAGCGGGAAATGCAGAAGGCGAAGGAAGCGGCGGAATTAGCCAATCGAGCCAAGAGTGAATTTTTGGCAACCATGAGTCACGAATTGCGAACACCCCTGACTGGAATTCTAGGGTATGCGCAACTCCTCAAAAATGACAAAAGTGTGGCGACGACTCATCAAACAGCTCTGACGGTGATAGAACAATCCGGAGAACATCTGCTTGGACTCATCAATGAAATCTTAGATTTGACTCGCATAGAAGCAGGGAGTCTTGAGGTCTATATCGAACCGTTTTCGTTGGAAACGATGCTAGATTCGTTAGTCAACATTATGCGAGCGCGAGCGGAAGACAAGGGTCTGATGTTTACGTTCGAACGTCTCTCAGATTTTCCGCGCACGGTGACTGGTGACATTAAGCGACTCCGTCAAGTCTTGATCAATTTGCTCGACAACGCCATCAAGTACACGAAAGAGGGAGGGATCGCGCTGAAGGTCGGCTATCAAGACGAGTCCATTCGGTTTTTAGTCGAAGATACCGGATTAGGAATCAAACCAGATGATTTGGCATCAATTTTTAAGGCGTTTCGTCAAGTCCATCATTCGAACTCAATGCCAGAAGGGACAGGCCTTGGGTTGACCATCAGTCAAAAGCTTGTGACCTTAATGGGCGGAACATTAGAGGCTTCTAGCCACTATGGCCAAGGCAGCATGTTTTGGTTTGATCTTGAGCTACCTGAAGCCGCAGTTAGTGAACAGGACCTTGCACAAGAGGAGCGGATGATTCTCGGAGTGGCCGGACCGAAACGGAAAATTTTAGTGGTAGACGACAAAGCTGATAATCGTCAGTTTTTAGCGGATGCACTTCGCCCGCTTGGGTTTACGGTCCATCAGGCGCGGGATGGCCAAGATTGTCTCCAACAAGTCAGTGCGAACAAACCCGATGCCATCTTGATGGATTTACGCATGCCCTTGTTGAACGGATTAGATGCCACGAGACAGATTCGAGCCAGACCTGACGGGGGTGATCTCATTATTCTAGGTGTGTCAGCGAGTTCGTTTGATCACAATCGCACTGAATGTCTTGATGCCGGTGCTGACGGGTTTTTGTCCAAACCCTTTCGAGTCAGTAAACTCGTGCAACTGCTCTGCGAACATCTCCATCTCGACATCATTTATGAACACCTTGAAGCCCAGACGACATCGGCGGTTTCTGAGGGAATCTCCGCGACGTCAGCAATGGCCATTCCACCTCTTGAATGGCTGGAGGAACTCCAGCGACTTGTCGTGACGGGGGATATGGCACAAGTTCAGGCGCGTATTCAGACACTGGAACAAACAGACTCGACGTATGAAAGCTTCGTTGATCGGGTGCGAACATTAGCGCAGCAGTTCCAAATAAAAAAACTGCGTATGTTTTTGGCAAATCTGAAAGGGCCCGAATGATGAGTGCTGCAGTTGATGGGCAAGCCACGATTTTAGTCGTAGATGATACTCCAGCGAATCTCTCCGTTGTGTCGGCCTTTTTAGATGACGCCGGGTACAAAGTTCTTGTGGCAGAAGGTGGAAAGGATGCGCAAGACGTCATCCGTCTGGTCACTCCTGATCTCATCTTATTAGATGTCTTGATGCCAGCTCCCAATGGGTTTGAGACCTGTAGCCAATTAAAGGCCGACCCTGAGACAAAAGACATTCCAGTCATTTTCATGACGGCGCTTTCGGACACATTGGAAAAAGTGAAGGGATTTGACGCGGGTGGTGTGGACTATATCACCAAGCCATTTCATCAAGAAGAAGTGTTAGCCAGAGTGAAAACGCATCTTGCGCTACGAGAACTCCAGAGGGAATTAGAAGTGCAAAAAGCAGGGCTTCAAGAGCAAAATCGCTTGCTTCATGAAGAAATTGATGCCCATACGCGCACAAAAGGGACGGTACAATATCTGAAGAGCGAACTCGCATCTGAGCAACGAGGCACAGGGGTGATAGGGGGCGGTGCTTCTATGAGCGAGACGCTTACTCAAGTGGCGCAAGCGGCGCAGACAGATTGTACCGTGCTGATCATTGGAGAGACGGGAACCGGCAAAGAGGTGTTGGCACGGACGGTTCATGAACAAAGTCTGCGAGCCGCCATGCCGATGATTAAAGTGAACTGCGCCGCGATTCCTAAAGATCTCTTCGAAAGCGAGTTTTTTGGCCATGAAAAAGGTGCGTTTACTGGTGCGTCGGCCAGACGTCTGGGGCGTTTCGAACTCGCTGATGGCGGGACATTATTTCTCGACGAAATTGGAGAACTCCCGTTCGAGATCCAAAGCAAACTGCTGCGAGTGTTGCAAGAGCAAGAATTTGAACGAGTGGGAGGGCAGACCACGCAAAAGGTCGATGTTCGCATCATTGCCGCCACGAATCGAGATCTTCAAGAGGCGGTCGCCGAGAAGCGATTTCGCGAAGACCTCTTTTATCGGCTCAATGTCTTTCCGGTGCACATTCCAGCTCTTCGTGAACGTCAAGACGATATTCCGTTATTCATCCAGTATTTCCTCGAAAAATTCTCGATCAAGCATCGCAAAGTTTTCGAGGCGATGCATGAAGAGAGTCTGCGTGACTTCTTGAAGTATGAGTGGCCGGGGAATATTCGAGAATTAGAAAACGTAATGGAGCGCGCGGTGATCGTGAATAAAGGCCCAGTCGTCCAGGTCGGGGAGTGGTGGCTTGGGAAACAAGCGATCTCCTCCAACACAGAACCAAGTGAGGCCCTGCCTCCGCATCCCTCTTCTGAAACCACGGCCTTTATGGCTCTCGAAGATGTGGAACGCCTGCACATTTTGCGGGCGTTGGATTCAACGAAGTGGCGAATTTCAGGAGAAAAAGGGGCGGCACAGCTCCTGGGAGTGAATCGATCGACCTTACGAGCGCGTATGGAAAAGCTTGGCATCGCTCGAGCAGAATAAGGGACGGTTGAAAAAATCCGCCAGCAGCGTTCTCTAAAAATCAGTAAGGAGTGAGAAGTAAGTAGTTAGGAGCAAGAGGAAAGACATGTATCCTGGTGCTTTTTCGTATTTTTCTTGTCTCCTTACGCCTCACTCTTCACGATCTATAAGAAACGTTTTTGAACCGACCCTTCAACGTCTGATGTCGAAATGTCCTCGTGAATCTGAGGTCAATCTGCACAAATATGCCATAGCCTTGTGAACACAACTTATGACTCATCAGCTTGCTCTTGCATCTGCATTATCAGTTTACGCACTTCCGGTAGGGCATTAGCGAGAAGATCTTCGTCTGTCAGATACTGTTCGTCCTCGATAAAGCCAGGTCTATTGGGTTCTTCAATATGATCTGGATCTTTTTCCTCAAGGTTATTCGAAATGACCTGAAAATGAGTGGCGACGGAAGCAGTCTCGATGACTCCCGTTCGACGTGAAACGATGATCAGTCGCTGAACGGTGCCGGTCGTTGGGTTCTTGCTGAAGCCATAATTCCATCCATTCAACAGACGCTCAAGACCTTGTTCCAAAGGGACATTTTCCAACGCATAAGATACAACGGCCTTGTGATAATCTGACTCATTGAGGACCGCTATATCAAACCCGGCTTGCCGACCAATTTTCTTCAGCACCCTTGCAAGAGAAGCTTCCTTGAGGTGCGCCGTGAGCTCGTGCTCATGGACGTGTACTTCCGCATGGCTGTGGTGAGTAAAGAATACGGACAGTGCGATGATTATCCCAAAAGATACGACCTGTTTCATAAATCTGTTACTCCTAGATACCAGAGGATGAAATAACGTCAAAGAGATCAATAACGATGTATCTATCCTCATTTCAGACCAGTAATCTTATATCTCACACTCATGAGCCCGGACACCCTCTCACCGATGAAGGTCTGGGTGAGAGGATGTCGAACGATCTTCTTGATCAATTGGAAACCTCGGTGACATGGTATCCCACGATAGAAAACTGTGGAATACCTGAAAGCTTTTTGGGCAGGGAACAAGATAGATTGTAAAATCCAGCACCATTTCCGCCATAATTGATATTTGTCATAAACACATCCCAGTTCCCGCCCCCAAATTGGTCGCTATTGGCTGATTGATTATGGACTAATTGGCCATTCAATTTTCGAATATAGACCGAACACGCAATCGTGGCTGAATCACTGTGATCTTTGACGTCAATAATGACACTGCTCAGTTTGCCACCTGAGAGCGTAGAAGGCACGAGACACTTCACCGTCACCGACGCTGTTGTACTATTATTCTGCACACCCTGAGTGGTATACCGGATTTTTTCAGCTGCCCCAGAATTGAAAGGCTGACACATGGTGCCAGGATACGTTGTTGTCTTGACTTCAGCATAGGCCGATCCGCTCCAGACCATTCCCATCACCATCATCGCACCTGTAAAGACATAGATTGATTTCTTCATTGTATGCGTTAGTGTTTTCATGACATCACTCCTTTGTGTGTGAGGTTAACCTTTTCACGGCTAAGCCTGATTGTTGTTTCAGCATGTTCTTTTGAGCGGCCTGATCAGTGACGCGTCAAGAATGCTTGTGAGCATAGACCATGCCAAACATAATAGGATGGAATTCCTTACATGAGAGAACACCGTTTCCTCACCTCTGTGCAGCATTTTAAGGCATGAATCGTTTAATTTTATTGAATTAATATTTTGACGGTTAAGAAAAATACCTCGTGCTTCTCGCCTTGGGCTCTGCCCCCTTTATTGGAAAATTGGCGGTATAGCACCAAATTGGTGGCATCGAGTCAGCAATCTTTTTTAAAAGAATCAATTTCATTTCTTTGGCTTCTGTAACACTGATTTGTTCACCCTATGTATTGTTACGAGCTGTATGGGGTTGAAGAACCTGAGTGCTCGATGAAAGCGATGTCGTGCGGTGTGGCATTCAAGTTGCTCATATATTCTCAATAGAGACGAAGAACAATTGGTAAGCATGACAAAGACACTCTTGCCTGACATGTCATCAAGGCAAGATCAGGAACCGAAAGGAAGAGGCACATGACTACACATCTCGCGACACTACTATTGGTTGATGATACGCCAGACAATCTTCTTCTGTTGTCGGACATGTTCACGGATGCTGGATACCGGGTGCTCTGTGCGGAAAGCGGGGACATGGCCCTCGATTGCGCCCAACAGGAACCACCGGATCTTGTGCTGATGGATGTGCGTATGTCGGGGATGGATGGTTTTGAAGCCTGTCGTCGTCTCAAGACAGTACGTGCACTAGAAGCTGTTCCGGTCTTGTTCACCAGTGCCCATGTCACTGCAGCCATCTGGAGAGATGCCTTAGCATCTGGGGGGGCAGATGTGCTTTCTAAGCCCTTTACGAATTTGGAAGTCTTAACCCGCGTCGCGTTGCATTTACGGTTACAACAGCTTCAACGAACGGTTGGCTCACTACTCCCCACCTGATCTGCGTTGTTCCCATGATCGTTTAGTGTTTGGTGTATGCCGGGGTTCGGCCCAGCAGCCGAGATCCTTTTGTTTCGGCAAAAGGATCCAAAACCAGTGTGCCGAGCATGTTTAACAGCTTGAGGGTGGAAGTCCCTTTGACAACCTGATGGAGGTGAAGTCATAGCGAAGCGCAAGG
>JAJDBQ010000021.1 GCA_029261255.1 Nitrospirales bacterium | reverse complement strand
ATCGGGGGAACGAACATCTCTACGACAATCGAAGGGCGGGAGCGATTCCCGGTGAATCTCCGTTATTCGCGTGCTTTTCGGAATTCACTGGAAGACCTCCAACGCGTGTTGGTCTCGACCTCTACCGGTCAACAGATTCCGATTACCCAGCTGGCTGATGTGAATTTGGTCAAGGGCCCCGCCGTGGTGAAAAGTGAAGGCTCGCTGTTAGTCGGGTATGTCTATGTTGATGTGGCTGGCCGCGATCTCGGGAGTTATGTCGAGGAAGCGCAACAAATCGTTGCCCAGCAAGTGTCGCTGCCTCAAGGGTATCACTTAAATTGGAGCGGGCAATATGAATACATGCAGCGGGCGAAAGCCCGACTGATGTATGTGGTGCCCCTGACCCTGCTCATTGTTTTTTTGCTGCTCTATTTGAATTTTCAGTCTATCGCCAGGAGCCTCATCGTCTTGCTGTCGGTGCCCTTTGCCGCGATCGGAGCCATTTGGGCATTGTATTTTCTCGAATATGACATGAGTGTGGCCGTCTGGGTCGGCATTATTGCCTTAGTGGGGGTGTCGGCTGAGATTGGGATTATTATGATTGCCTATTTGGATCAGACGTATGCCAATTGGACCGCTGAGGGCCGGCTCACCAACATGAACGATCTGATCGACGCGGTCATCGAAGGCAGCGTCAAACGGGTGCGTCCGATCACCATGACGGTCGGCTCGACGATCGCCGGATTACTTCCCATCATGTGGGCGCATGGCAGTGGGGCTGATGTCACGAAACGGATTGCGGCTCCAATGATTGGAGGCATGGTGACAACCTTGATGCTCACGCTCCTCGTTCTGCCAGCGATTTACATCATCTGGAGAGGATGGGAGTTAAAGAAAAAGGGCACTATTCCAGAGTTGGAAGAACACCCAGAAACTGAACACCATAAATCGGAAGGAAGGAGTGGCGATTCATGAATCACATGACGAACACAAGAAACAGCTTGGGTGCAACGTTCTTACTCGCCGTGCTATGGCTAGGAGGATGTGCGGGGACACCCCATTCCCATCAAGAAGGGCCCCTCCCGCCACCCGCTCACGCCACTCCTCTAGCGGCCCAATTAATCTTGGAAGGCAATCAATATTTTGCGGAACATCGATGGACGGCGGCAATTGGCAACTACGAAGAAGCCGTTCAAGCCCAGCCCAAATTGGCAGAAGCCCATTATAACTTAGGGCTGACACTCTACCGGAAAGGCCCAGTTGCAGCAGCGCGGCCTCACTTTATTGAAGCGGCCAATTTGGCGCCAGGCCATTCGGTGATTTGGAATGCTCCGCCTTTTCGAAAATATGGCAATGTCGAATCGGCCACTCCGGAACAACCTTCTGCTGGGCCAGGGGGGCATCAACATTAATCGACCTTGAAGTACATGAAATCAGGCACTTCTCCCGCACCGTGCCGTTAGAAAAGACAAAGGTGATCTTGCCGCTTAAGGAGAATGTACCGTGACACTATTGGCCGAAGATATCCAAGCACAAATCGACAGGTTCAATAGCGGGATTCAGGAACGCAATCCCGCCGAGTACGAATTTCACCAGGCTGTTCAGGAATTTACCCAGATGGTCATACCCTATGTGCAATCACATCCAAAATACAGTGACGCACATATTCTGGAACGCATGACTGAGCCAGACCGCATTGTGATTTTCCGAGTTTGTTGGGAAAACGACGAAGGAACCATCTGCTGCAACCGCGCCTGGCGCGTGCAATTCAATAATGCGATTGGTCCTTACAAAGGTGGTATGCGCTTTCATCCCAGTGTGACCCAGAGTGTGTTGAAATTCTTGGGCTTTGAACAAGTGTATAAAAACGCCTTAACCGGTTTGCCCATGGGGGGCGCCAAGGGCGGCAGTAATTTTAATCCTAAGGGCAAAAGCGACCGCGAAGTGATGCGCTTTTGCCAGTCGCTTATGACGGAACTTTCCCGTCATATCGGTGAGGATACCGATATACCCGCCGGCGATATCGGTGTCGGTGCAAGGGAGATCAGCTACTTATTTGGGCAGTACAAACGTCTGCAAAACCGCTTTACTGGCGTTTTGACAGGAAAAGGACTGTCTTTTGGTGGCAGCCTGATCCGTACTGAGGCCACGGGCTATGGAGTGGTGTATTTCAGCAAACATATGTTGGCACGACGCCGTGAATCCCTTTCTCACAAAACCGCCATCATTTCCGGTTCTGGTAACGTGGCGTTGTATTGTGCGGAAAAGTTGCTTCAGGAAGGTGCCAAGGTATTGACCCTATCCGACTCCAGCGGATTCATCCATGACCCAGACGGCATTGACCAAAACAAACTGGCTTGGGTTATGACCCTTAAGACGGAACGCCGAGGCCGGATCAGCGAATATACCGAACAATACCCGGCAGCCATGTTCTATCCGGGCCAGCGTCCTTGGTCGGTCGTGGCGGACTTGGCCTTCCCCTGTGCGACACAAAATGAGCTGGATGGAGCCGACGCCAAACTTCTGGTTACAAATGGCATTCAGCTCGTTGCCGAGGGTGCCAATATGCCTAGCACGTTGGAGGCCGTCCATTATATGCATGAAGCGGGTCTCTTGTTTGCGCCTGGCAAGGCGGCCAATGCTGGTGGCGTAGCGGTATCCGGTCTGGAACAGAGTCAAAATGCTCTCCGTCTCCCATGGACGCGTGAAGACGTTGATCGACGGTTACAGGACATCATGGCACATATCCATCAACAGTGCATCGAGTATGGTGAGGATAAGGACAAGCATATGGACTATGTGAGGGGCGCTAACATTGCCGGTTTTGTCAAGGTGGCCGATGCCATGTTGGCGTACGGCATCGCATAAGCGTATCGCCTTGCAGTAAGAAATATATCGGAGGACAAACATCGAAACTCCGCGACATGAAAATTGGGAGGATCAACATGCGCAGTCAAAACACCAGAATAACCCGTCGTGCGTTGCTGCAAAGCGTCGGAACGCTGGGACTGATGGGGGCCATGGCACGCCTAGTTCCATCCTATGTCTGGGCAAGCGCCACGACGACAGGGGCGACATCCATATCACCGTTAGACGGAAAAGCCATTGAATTACTCATTGACGAGACTCCGTTTCGAATTGGAGAGCAAACCGGGATGGCGAAGACCATCAACGGCACGGTACCGGGTCCCTTGATCCGCCTGCAGGAAGGCGAAAACGTTAGCCTCAACGTCATCAATCGTTTGAAGGAAGATACCTCAATTCATTGGCACGGATTGATTCTTCCGCCAGACATGGACGGCGTGCCCGGCGTCAGTTTCGCTGGCATCAAGCCAGCCTCAACCTTCACCTACCGCTTCCCGGTTCGGCAAAGCGGCACGTACTGGTACCACAGCCACTCGGGCTCACAGGAGCAATCAGGTGTCTACGGGCCAATCATCATCGACCCAATTGAGCCAGAGCCGTATCACTATGATCGAGATTATGTCCTGGTGCTCTCGGATTGGACCTTCGAGTCGCCGGAAGCGCTGTTCAACAATCTCAAAAAGCTATCCGGCTACTATAACTTTCAGAGACGCACGGCACCTGAGTTTTTCTCCGACGTAGGAAGATGGGGCTGGGGCACTGCACTGGACAACTACTTGAGCTGGGACCGGATGCGGATGGACCCAACGGATTTCGCGGACGTCACCAGCCACGCGTATACCTATTTGATGAACGGCTTATCGCCCGCTGGTAACTGGACGGGGCTCTTTCTTCCAGGCGACCGGGTCCGCCTGCGCGTCATCAACGCGGCGGCCATGACCTTCTTCGATGTCCGCATACCGGGCCTCAAAATGACAGTGGTACAGGCGGATGGGCAAAACGTGCAGCCGGTCGTGGTGGACGAGTTTCGCTTTGGACCGGCGGAAACTTACGATGTAATCGTCGAGCCCATCGAGGATCGTGCCTACACCATATTCGCTGAGACGATGGATCGCGGCGGTTACACGCGCGGCACACTCGCTCCGCATGCAGGCATGCGCGCCCCGCTTCCTGAACGTCGCCCAAGGCCGCTCCGCACCATGGCAGATATGGGCATGATGATGGAAGGCATGGATATGAAGGGGATGGATATGGGCGACAGCACGAACAATCAGGAAGGTGCGAGCCACTCGCACGACCCGGGCATGCAGATGCCAGGGAAAGAGGAAACCCAACATATAACGGACATGGACATGATGTCAGATATGCCGGTAGATGATCGCTCCCACTCGAAGATTCCTGGCAGCACGCCCGTCCAGCATGCACCGGGTCATCATGGTCCCGGCAATCAAGCAGTCGCCGAGTATTCCCGGAGTCGTCTTGATGAACCCGGCGTTGGGTTGGCAAATTCCGACACGCGGGTCCTGGTCTATACCGACTTGAAAAGCCTTACGCCCTATCCCGACCAACGGGAGCCGGAGCGTGAGATCGAACTTCACCTCACGGGCCACATGGAGCGGTATATGTGGTCGTTTGACGGCAAGAAGTTTTCGGAAGCGAAAGAGCCCATTGGCTTTCGTTATGGCGAGCGTCTGCGCTTCACCTTCGTGAACGACACGATGATGGAGCATCCCCTGCATCTGCACGGGATGTGGATGCAGCTTGAGAACGGCACGGGTGCCTACCTGCCGCGGAAGCACACGGTCATCGTCAAGCCTGCCGAGCGGCTATCCGTCGCGATCACCGCTGACGCACCGGGACGTTGGGCGTTTCACTGCCATCTGCTCCTTCATATGGAAGCGGGGATGTTCCGGATCGTCGAGGTAACCAGCAAAGAACCAGAGGTGCGTTCATGAGCGCGCCTCTTCGAGCTATTCTTTCGCTGACGGCGATGAGTCTCTTGAGCTTGGAACTCTACGCGGCAGGCGTCTCTGCGAAGACCATCCCCCAAGCATTGCCCCCTACGAGTTCCAACCAGCACACCTCTCCTGTGGTGCATGCAGAGGCGCAGATGGGCACAGTGTCAAACGTTGCCTCCCAGCCTGCCTGGCCCAGCCCGGTCGACGATCAGCAGAACCACAGCTTTCTTCTCGTCGACGTCCTTGAATATCGTCCGAAAATAGGTGGCTCAGGAAGTGGGAACGATTATCGGTGGGACATCGAAGGCTGGTACGGCGGGGATTATAACCGCCTCTGGCTCAAAAGCGAAGGGCAACAGAACTCCGCATTGAAGGCCGACTACGATGTTGACTCCCAACTGCTATATGGACGATTCATCCAACAGTATTACGACTTTCAGATCGGTGGGCGCATTGAAACACAGTCCTTCGAAGGACGAAATGTGACGCGTGGACTGGCCGTGATTGGGCTACAAGGACTCGTTCCCTATAACTACGAAATGCAGTCCGCTCTTTTTGTGAGTTATCGCGGCGACGTGTCTGCTCGCTTGACGACAACGAAAGACCTGTTCTTGAGTCAACGACTCATCCTTCAGCTTCGCGGTGAAACGAATGTCGCGATTCAACGAGTCAAAAAATTTACAACCGGTTCCGGGCTCAACAACCTTGAAGGGGGCGCGCGCCTACGCTATGAAATCCGACGCGAGTTCGCTCCCTACGTGGGAGTTTCCCTGGACAGAAGTTTTGGAGAGACCGCCACCCTCGTGCGGCAAGAGGACGGAAACCGGAGTCAAATTCGATTCGTGGTGGGCGTGCGAGTATGGTTCTAACACGAGCCTTGCTGCTAATGCCCGCGTTGGTTAACAAGCTGCAAGCATGCCGCGACGTCGGTCGACGCCATCTTTACTGTCATCCTTCAGACCATGGTGGCGATCCCGGTCATCCCGTCATTTGGAATGCTCCGCCGTTCCGAAAACATGGAACGGTTGAACCGAGTACTCCAGGACCGGCATCCGATGGCCACATGGGTCACCAACACGAGAGGTGTAGCGCGAATCATTTAGGAAAGGACTTCTTGACAGTGTCCTCAAATCCGGAATCGCACAACTCCGGGAAACCGATAAGCCCTGATGTGGCCGAGTTGCTCATCAACAATCGGCGTGCCTTTCTTCGCTTCCTCACCCGTCATATGGGGAGTACGGATATGGCGGAGGAAGTCCTGCAACAATTCTACCTTCGAGCTATCAGCAAAGCGTCAGATATCAAAAAACGAGAGAGTGTTCTGCAATGGTTGTATCGGGTGCTGAGCAGCACCCTGGCTGATTATTATCGCGCCAAAACGGCCAGGCAGCGGAGCGAGGCCCAATATGCCTACTTTCAACCCAAGTCTTTAAAAGACGATGTGGATTCTGAGGCAGCATGCATGTGTTTCTATCAGCTCCTCCCCACGCTCAAACCCGAGTATAGCGAGATGTTGCAGCGGGTCGATCTCAGTGGGGAATCACGCGCAAAGGTGGCAGAGGACTTAGACATAACGCTCAACCTAGTCCGAGTGCGCCTGCATCGGGCGCGGCAGGCTCTCAAGCACGCACTCCTCGCGTCATGCAAGGGCTGTTGTCCTGAACACAACTTTATGAACTGTGAATGTGAACACTGGGAGAGAATGCCACATTGAATTTTTACTTACTTACGAAAACTGTAATGCGACGAGCGAAATACCGTCTTACATATGATTGTAATTGCCAACAACCGAAACTGGTTGGTCAAGATCAGAAGGCTGGTACAAAACGGGTAAAGCCAGGGGGAGGGGTTTCGTATGAACGGTCGACTTCTGATGTATGTGTGGTTGGCGGGAATGTTTCTTTCTTTCACCTTAGGGCTAACGGCCTGTGGAGATTCGACACCTCCTCCACAAGTCTCTTTGATTGACCAGGCGTTGATGGATACCTCTCTTCGAGAACGACTCATTGAACGAGGAGCCGCCGATGAAGAATTTGTCCATCAAATTTTAGAGAAATTCAGTCTGAGTCCGGGTGGAGATGAAAAACTGTCTGAAATCCTGGCGGCGCACTTCGAACACCACCCTGAAACAGGCAAAGCGGTATTCAGAAGACTGAAAACCCAAGAGGATTTTCAAAAATGGCTCGTTGAAGAACTGAAAGGCACATAGGATTATCTTTGATGATAGTGACTAGTTATTCCAGCACATCGGTGCAACTGAAACCACAAGAGAGGAGCATAATGAGAAGGGTCCCAACATGGTTTCGTATTGTGTTCATCCTATCTATTCCCTTCCTTGTAGGGTGTGCTTCGAATCAACCGAAAGAATTGGTGGAACGCCATGATCACGCTGGATTGAAGGTATGGTATCTGACGGAGGCTGCAACGTTGCGGGCAAAGGCAGAAGTAATGCGCCAAATGGCTGATGAATACAGGAGACAACAGGCCAAACCAGGCTTACCCTCTGCATTAGCTCGACATTGTGAAAACCTGGTTGAGCGATACACGAAAGCCGCTCAAGACATGGAAACCTTGGCCAACGTTCATGCCAAGCATCCCTTAAGCGGCCCAGGAAACACCCAGTCGCCAGAAAATTTTAAACTGTTTTCTTTTTAAAAGGAGGAAATAACCATGCGATCTTGGAATAATCATAATGTGGGTAAAAGGAGCCGGCGAACAACATTGGTTCTTTTCATGATTTTAGGTCTCATGCCACTTTCCCCGGCCTATAGTCAAAACACAACATGGAGTCCTCAAGGACATCAAGGCAATCGGGCTACCGACTCTTCAATGATCATCAGTCAGCAGTTGGTTGAATTGCGTGGCAATATTGCGCGTCTGGAAGCCGCTTTGGAACAAGATCACCGAGGCTCGGTGTCTTTGGTGAACGCTCAGATGAGAATGGACCCTATGGGGTGTGGAGAGGGAGGCTGTGGTCAACCCAGCTCGGGTATGAAAACTGGTGGAATGAGTGGTATGGGGAAAGAGGGAATGGGAACGATGGGAATGGGTTCTCGGAGAATGGGAATGGAGAATAAGGGGATGATGGGAAAGATGAGAACACGGAAAGGCCGAATGTCAGGGTCGGCTCTACCCGGGTTTCCTGGAGCATCTCATCTTTATCATATTGGGGGAACCGAGTTTTTCCTCGATCACCAAGAGCACATCACACTGACTCCGCAACAGGAATTGGCCATCAATCAAATCAAAGAACAAGCCCTGCTCACCCAAGCGACCTTCGATCGGCAGGTTGAGCAAGCCGAGCAAGAGCTGTGGATCTTGACCAGTTCAGATCAACCCGCCATCCAGCGAATTGAGCCAAAAATCCGCCAAATCGAAAAGTTGAAGGGAGATCAACGACTCGGATTTTTCCGTGCAGTAGGTGAGGCCGCTCAAGTGCTTACCGAGCCACAGCGGCAGATTTTGCTTGGAACGGGATCGCCGCAATCCAAGGCTCAGGGGTCTGAACAGAAATAATTTTGGAAACCCTGCGGATTTAGAAAAACACGAATGCGGGAGTTGGCAGAATGGGATGGCTAGACGATCAGGGGCGAGTCATCGTGCCTGGGAAATTGGGGATGAGTGACGGATGCGCCATATCGAGCAAGCTGAGTAAGAGCTTTCCCTGTTGACGGGTCTTGCTCAGATGCAAACCTAAATGGCCGAGATCAGGAACCTGTAGGCCGATCGGCGCATGAATTTCATCCGCACGGTGGAGGAGGCCACCAACGTTCTTACACATGATCAACATCGGGCCCTGATAGGGACGATGATTTCCAATCAACAGTCACAACCGAACCATAAAAGGAGTAAAGGCTATGCAGACCAAAAGACAAATTGTTTCAGGTGTCCTTGTATGTTTCACGTTGGGTCTTTCTGCGTTGAGTTTCGCAGAAGACACCTCGCAGTCCACAAAGGGGACCACCGCCAGGGCAGGAGCTGCGATGAGCCCGATGTCGCCTGAATTACAAAAAGATATGGCTGATATGTATCAGAAAATGGCGGTTTGTTTGAGGACCGGCAAGTCAAACGAGGACTGCCAGAAACAGGTGGCGAAAGATTGTCCTGTCATCGCCAAGACCGGACAATGTCCAATTCTCGAGGGTATGGGACCCATGCGAGGTTCTCGTGGCATGGGGCAAGAGGGTATGGGATCCATGCGGGGTCCTCATAAAATGCGCTAGCCAAATGCGAGAGTCGGCACGATATCCGACTGGGCGAATGGCATCGAATCGGGAAAGATCATCGTCCCCGAGGAATCCCTTTTTCAAGTTGTGAAAGGAGCAGCGTTATGTCTTCCGCCAAAACGAAGTCGATTGCGATTCATTATCGGGCCCCCAACGACTTGGAAGCCATGAACCGCAGGATCGAGATTGCATCGCTATGACAGAGGCCCCTCTCACAAGAACTCACGCCCGCCGCTTTCTCACTGTCGCTGTCATAGCTGCGTGGTTTTTAATGCTGGTGGGCTCTGGTTACGCCCAAACCTCGCCTGAGGAACATGCCAGTCATCATCCGGACAAAGCCAACAGCTCAAGCGGTGCAGAAGGCGGCGAAGGGCAAAAGGGCATTGCCGGCAATCTGGGCGGCGGTCCTCCTGGAGGAAAGGGCGGTAGCCCGGGCGGCATGATGGGTGGCCCGGGCGGGGGCATGGACAAAATGATGGAGAAAATGGGTGCGCCTAAACCCAAAGCTTTATATCCCACACTTATGAGCCTTCCAGATTTGCCGTTTGAACAACGGGCCGAGGTGCAACAACAGGCGCATGAACGCATGAAGCAAGGCACAGCCTTGATGGCGGAAGGACTGAAATCTTTATCGCTGTCGGCCCCAACAAACAATTTTTTAGCTATGCAAGAGGCCACGAGGAAGTTGCATGAGGGGATGTCCCAATTCGAAAGTGGTCTGGCTGCCCATCGCGCATTGGCAGAAGGCACGTCACCGCGCAATGTCGCCCTGCAATGGTTCAAGCAGGAAATGAACCTGCTTCCTCCAAGGGAGGGCAAGCAGGCCCATGGGATTTTAGGGCTATCCTGGTTTCATTTCTATGTGATGCTGCTCCTTATCGGGTTTGCGGTGGCCATGTTATTTCTCTACTTTTTCAAAATGCGCCGCGCGGCTGCGTTACTGAGTCGGCTTGCTGAAGATGCCGGTTCTGTGAATCCTCCACCAGCCGCTGCTGAGAAACCAGCCGCCACTGCCGCAGTAGAAGGGAAACCATCGGACGGAGGAGGTTCACCATCAAATTCCCAAGCAACCTCCGCCCGTCCGTCCACGTCACAAGAGGCGAAAAGTCCGCCAACGGCTTCTGCCGAATGCTGCGATGACTCGACGGAGGTGTGCGCAACCGAAGAGGACCAATCAACAGATCAACCTGATATCTCTAAGGGGCTCCTGCCCGTCGCCAAGAAGAAACTCTGCAGACTTCGGGTCGCCCAAATTTACCAGGAAACCGTGGACGTCAAAACTTTCCGGCTCGTGGCCTGTCATGGAGGGGGCATTCCCTTCAGTTATCTGCCTGGTCAATTCCTCACGTTAACCATGCCGACCGGCGACAAGCCGATTCGTCGAAGCTATACCATGTCATCTTCTCCAACTCAAGGATACTACTGCGAGATCACGGTGAAACGTGAAGAGCAAGGCGCCGGATCGCGCTATCTACACGACGCCGTCGAGGTAGGCGACACGCTTGAGGTTCAAGCCCCGAGCGGGAAGTTTGTGTTTTCCGGGAAGGAAGCGGACAGCATTGTGCTCATCTCTGGCGGCGTCGGCATCACTCCAATGACGAGTATCACCAGGGCATTGACCGACATGGGTTGGCCCGGCGACATCTACTTCATCGCGGCGTGCCGCGATCCGGAACACCTCATCTTCCAGTCGGAATTAAAGACGCTTCAAGCGCGTCATCCAAATTTACATGTCTTTATCGCTATGAGCCGTCTGGAACAGGACGCCGACGGTTACCATCGCGGGCGGATTACCAAGGAATTACTGGCGCAGTGGGTGCCTGGCGTCGCCTCGAAGTGGATTCATCTGTGCGGGGCACCGCCTATGATGGATGCTGTGAAGCAGATGTTGGGCGAGTTGGGCGTACCTGGGGAAAAGATTCACACCGAAAACTTTGGCTCGCAACAGAAACCGAAGGTCAGGGCTGCGAAACGCGAGAAAATTCTAAAAACGACCCCGGTTGAGAAGACCGGGACGGTCACTTTTCAGAGATCGGATACATCAACGGAGCTCATGCCGGACGAGACGGTCCTGGAGGCCTCCGAACGAGTCGACGTCACAATCGACTATTCCTGCCGGACTGGGTCGTGCGGAGAATGCAAGGTCAAACTCTTGTCCGGGTCAGTGACCATGGAAGTTGAGGACGCCCTGGATCCAGAGGACCAAGCCACAGGAATGATTCTCGCTTGCCAGGCCAAGTCCACCGACAAGGTGGCGGTCGATGCTTAAAGAATTTGAAAACTCATGAAAGAACGTGAAGCCCTAACGATTGGCGGTCTGGTGCTCTTTTTTTCTCTTTTCTGGCTCGGCTTTCTTGTCCACCGATCGCCACGTTTTGCAGGGAGTTTCTGGGGCGGGATGCTTGGTGTGAGCGGGGCCACGCTGATGCTCGTTCCACTGGCATACCTCGTCATCAAACGAGTGAAAACGCTCAAACAGGCCGTGACTCGACGTGTGTCGATGCGTACCCTGCTTGCGTGGCACATCTATGCGGGTGTCGTGGGACCCATTTTCGTACTGTTCCATACGGGCCATAAGTTTGAAAGTCCATTGGGAATTGCCCTGACCGGCATGACGGTCATTGTCGTATTGAGTGGATTTACCGGTCGCTATCTTATGGGTCGGATCTCTCAAGAGATTAAAGAAAAACGAAGCATGCTCGATGAGCTCAACGCCTCATATCAGGAGACTCTCCAACGACTGCGAACCTGCTGCGCCGATAAAACGGCCCAACTCAAACCCTTTTCGGGCTTTTTCTCCCGATTGGTGGGAGGAGCATTTTTCAGTGCACAGGAACAGGAGACGGAAACGATGTCCATCGGCCTCCGTGCCATTCGGCTTTCTGATGCAATCGCTGACCTGGAATACGCCATCAGGACGCACGACACCATCAAGCAATTGTTTACCTGGTGGCTGAAAATTCACATCACCTTGTCCATGGTTCTGTATGCGCTTCTCGCCCTCCACGTTTGGGCAGCCATTTATTTTGGGTTGCGTTGGTTTTCATAAAGACTGGTGATGATCCATGGATAAGCTGCGAATTATTGCATTAACGCTACTCACGATCTTAGGGGTATTAGGCCTTGTCTATATCAGTACCGGAACTCCGATGGTTGCCAACACCTGGCAGCGGTTAGTCAATCCAGGCGAATTATCCGTTGTCCATGCTTCTCTGGAACAGAATTGTGCGGCCTGCCATACCGCTGTCATGGGAGTGGATGCGACGAAGTGCATTCTTTGCCATGCCAATGAGGAATCGCTCCTGCAGCGTCAGCCGACGGCCTTTCATGCCGACGTCAGGGAATGTCGATCTTGCCATCTTGAACATCAAGGGCACGTTCGAAAGCCGACGAATATGGATCACCAGGCCCTGGCCAAGATCGGTTTGTTCACCCTCACAAGGGAAGGAGCCTCCCTTGGCGAAGCAGAGATGGTGCGCTGGAATCTAACGAATTGGCTCGAGCATTCAGAAGTTCTGGTGGCTTCACCGCTCGCCAATCGGCACGTGGTACCTGAAGAAGCGATTTTGAACTGTGCGACCTGTCACAAAAACGATGATCGGCATTTTGAACTTTTTGGTCAGGATTGTGCTGCGTGCCATGCCACGCAAGCCTGGACTCTTCCGGAATTTCAACACCCCCCTGGTAGCTCAATGGATTGCGTCCACTGTCATCAAGCACCACCCAGTCACTATATGAAGCATTTCAGCATGATTTCGCAAAGAGTGGCTAGCCAACCGCAAGCACGAGTGGATCAGTGTTTTTTATGCCATCAGACCACCTCATGGCCGGATATTAAAGGAGCCGGGATGTATAAACATCATTAATAAGGAAGCGCAAGATTATTGAAAAAAATAATGGCTCACCGGGACTACACTGGCTTGAGGTTCAGACGAGAATCGAATAAGCATTTGCCTTACTCGACGAATGCCCAATTGAATCCTGCCTTTGGAATCGAAATTTCTATAACCTTTTGATACGGAAAGCTATTGACGATAGCTGCCAGTCAGCGATGTAAGCTTGATGACCATGAATCCCGGTAATTTCCGCAGTTCTGTTCGCCGCTCTATCGCGTTGCGTGTCGGCATGACGGCGATTCTGCTCGGAGCTGTTTTCGCCGGAATCACCGCGGTCACGGAACGCCAACGAATGGAAGAAGGCGTTGTCGCTCTGGCTCGCGCGACAGCCGCCCACTGGAATGTCACCGTCCGCGGCCAACTCGATCGTTTCGGCTTGCTCAAGCTAGGAGCACTGCAAGATTCACTGGATGCATTCATGGCTGGAAACGGTGAACAGGTGCTTGAGCAGGGACGGTTTGTCTACGCGCGAGTGCACGACGCCGATGGTCTCGAGCTTGCTCAACTGGAAGATACCAGCTTCATAAACCTTGAGAAGATCCGCCAAGCGGTGGACGCGGCCGACTTTCGGCCGCCCGAATCAGACGACCACTTTGTCGTTAGGACGCGCCTCGGAAGTCGTTCGTACGTTGCCCTACAGATTGCGTTAACCAACAAGCACGGAGAGATTCGCGCATGGTTTGATGGCATTTTTGCACTATCCGCTACTGAGCAGGCACGATTACAAGCGAACATCTGGCGCGCGGTCTTGCACGTGTTTACAGGGATTCTGGTCACCGGTTTGATACTGTACCCAGTCGTCTCGCAGCTGCTCGGCCGTCTAAGCGGACTGACCGACCGCCTACTCGATGCGAACCTGGAGACTATCCAGGTACTTGGCGGGGCCATTGCGAAACGCGACTGCGACACCGATACACATAATTACCGTGTGACGGTGTATTCGATCCGTCTGGCCGAGGTGGTCGGCCTTGACGACGCGCAAATTCAGGCACTAATCAAGGGTGCCCTGCTGCACGATGTCGGCAAACTCGGTATTCGTGACAATGTGCTGCTTAAGCCAGAGCGTCTGGACGAGGCAGAGTTTGAGATTATGAAAACTCACGTGCAGCACGGGCTCGACATAACCGGCCGAGCGGACTGGCTGGCCGAAGCTCAGGATGTCGTCGGCGCGCACCACGAGAAGTACGATGGCAGCGGATACCCTGGCGGTCTGGCCAGAGACGCCATACCGCTTAACGCACGGATTTTCGCTATCGCGGATGTGTTCGATGCCTTGACATCATGGCGGCCATACAAAGAACCGATCTCATTCGACGACACCATGGAGATTTTGGAAAAGGGACGCGGAGAGCACTTTGACCCGCGCTTGCTGGACTTGTTCACCGAGATCGCGCGAGAGGTGTATGACCAATTCGGTGGCTTGAAAAGCGACGACGCACGTGGGGAACTCGGGCGCATCATACAACGTTACTTTCGACGAGATACGGCCGCATTGATGCGTTAGCCGCATCTGTGGATTTAGGTTCATTGGCCTTTTGTTCCATTCGAGACAGCCGTGTTTGCCAAAGGAGAACACATGAGTCTTTATTACCCTGTCCATGGAAATAGGGTAAAACCAAATCATGTGTCGCAATTAGGGGCATGTCGGATTTTTTCATTGGGGAGAAATGCCACATAGCTTATGGTTATTCGAAATGACTCAAATGACCAAGTATCTGTTTTTTTAGGTTTTTAAATAATGGTCTTTGACTTGCTTAATTATGAATGGGGAGTTCGTATTCCGAATAAATCTAAAATGTATCACCGATGTAGAAAATTCCTATGAATCCTCAAACGAGACAGATTAAATTAGTTCTTACGTATTTTTCACTCTTTACCCTTTTGGTCTGTGGAGTAGGGGGCCTGTTTTGCCCAATGCCAGCTTCTGCAACCGATACACACCATTCTCAACCAACCCCCCATCATTCGTCATCCCAAAAGGGTGATTGTCCGGATCAGTTCAAAAACGCTGAAAACGAGTCCAAACCACTACCCGTTAACCTCCTTCAGGTTGAATTGCTGGAAAGCCTCGACATTTGGTCTGACGTGTTCCCATCTCGTCTTTTCCAAAGTTTTTTCAAAGCGTGTGCGCTCACACCTTCCTCCTATCCTCTTCTGTTCCTTCGCTTCTCTGCCTTTCTAAATTGAGTTTCTTGACAGCCTAGCTGCCTAAGAATCCAGAAGTGCGATTTCTTTCTGGGTTCATAGCTGCGGTGTATGTATTCACCCAATGTAGGGGGCCGGACATGAGAATAGACTCATCCCAAGGTTTACCCATGGAAGAATGGTGCATTGGTTTAAAAAATTTGGCATACCGAAAAAATAGCCACTAAACGAGCGAGGCATACCATGAACGGAACATCGATTATCGATAGCGGATTGAAAGAAAGAAAGGCCCTTGTGGAAGCGGCCCTGATTCAGAATCGCAAACAGTTTCTGTCTTTTCTCCACCGACGGGAAGGGAGCTTGGAGTTTGTCGAAGACATCTTTCAGCAATTCTGTCTTCGTGCCCTCACCAATAGCGCCACCCTAAGAAATCCAGAAAGGGTCGTCGCGTGGCTCTATCGGATTCTCCATAGCACGTGGGCCGATTTTTTTCGAAGTGAAAACCGACGCCAACGTGACGAGTCAGCATACACCCAATTTCAGACCGAACAGGGTGGTACCAAGGAGAATGATCCAGAGAAAATTTGCGCCTGTTTTATAAAGGTTTTGCCGACGCTCCAGCCCCGGTATTTTCGCATGCTGGAGCGGATCGATCTGCGTGGAGAATCACGCGAAAAAGTCGCAAGGGATTTGGGCGTTACGAGCAACCTCGTACGAGTGCGTTTGCATCGGGCGAGGCGGGCTCTTAAGGATGCACTCCTGGACTCATGCCAGGCTTGCTGTCATGAACAGGGATTCATGGAGTGCGATTGTATTGGAGGAGATGAGGTGCACGGCATCAGTCGAAATCACACCAACTGTAATGCGGTGAGACCTTTAACGTCTTATATATGATTGAAATTTATGAAACGGGCCTTCATGAACACGGATTGTATTGTGGAACAGGGAGGGATGTGATGAATACTCCAAATAAACCTTGGGCAATTGTTCTAGCGGGAGGGGAAGGAGAGCGCGTAAGGCCATTGGTGCAATCCTGGTTGGGACGGCACAGGCCTAAACAGTATTGTACATTTGTGGGAACCCGGTCCATGTTTCAGCATACCCTCCACCGGGCAGCCAAACTCACCACTCCCGAACGCATGGTGACCGTGGTGGCTCATGGTCATGGGAGTGAACCTTGGACTCAGTTTGACGGAGTTCCGGGGATCAAAGTCCTACGGCAACCACAGAACCGGGACACCGCGACTGGAATATTTCTTCCTCTCGCGTACATCCGCGCGCGCGATCCGGACGCGACAGTAGTCTTGTACCCATCCGATCACTTTGTATTTCCGGAAGACCGATTTTTGGAAGTGGTGCAGTGTGCAGTGCAGACGGCAGAGACACAACCCTGGCGTCTGGTCCTGCTTGGGGTACAACCGGATCGCCTTGAGTTGGAATATGGGTGGATTCAACCAGGGCCCACCCTCAATCAGTCTACCTCTTGCCACGTGCGGGCGATACAGGCATTTCTGGAAAAACCGGATTTCGTTCAGGCCAGTCGAGCGATGAATTCTGGAGCCGTATGGAATACCCTCATTTTGGCTGCCAAGTTACCAAAACTGTGGGAGCTAGGCTGGCTATGTTTTCCTGAGATGATGCCGCTTTTTGACCGGCTGTGTGGGGCGATCGGAAGCACGGAAGAAGGCAAGGTTTTAGATGCCATCTATCGGGTCATGCCCGAGAGAAACTTTTCCTCAGGGTTGCTTCAGCGGGTTCCAGAACACGTAGCCATGATTCAACTGAATGGCGTTCTTTGGAGTGACTGGGGCAAGCCGGAACGAATTGTCGAGACGCTGCTGAAGATCGGCAAGCAACCCGCGTTCCCTTTGAGCCTCCTTTCAGGTCTGTCAGCCGTAGATGCAAGTAGAGTAAAAGTCCGGAACACCTGTGTTTCCGTTAAGAAGCACGTTTCAGTTTAGAAAGTCAGCAAACTTAAAAATAAGGAGGAGCATCATCATGAAGCAAGAACTCTTAAAAAAGAAACATCGCGACGTGGAAGAATCAGACGCAAACCTTAGTAGTCAGGAAACACCAGAAGGCGATGATCGTCAAGCCTGCATCGCCCATCGGGCCTATGAACTGTATGAGCAAGAGGACTGTTGCCATGGGCATGACTTTGATCACTGGCTCCAAGCAGAGCGAGAAGTTCTAAAAGTTGAAACCGAAAAGTAGCCTGGGCCGCCAGCGGGGTATCGTTGAAAAAGCTCAGATGCGGCTCACAGGAAGGACAAAAGGGAATGTATGAAACCGACCAACCATCGGTCTGGAGAGGAATCTGATGAAGGAGATTTCATGAATGCTTCTGAAGGCGAAGGGCGCCGAACATTTCTTGGATGGGTGAGCGCGGCCATTGCTGGGGCCATTGGCTTGGTCATGGGAATCCCCCTTGTAGGTTACACCATACTACCTGCCCTGAAACGACAGAAACTGAGCTGGCATGACGTCGGACCAGAAAAAGGCCTTGACCCGTCGTCACCCAAGGAAATGGACTGCATTCATTCCGTCACTGATGGATGGCAGAAGACGACGACGAAGAAATCGGTGTGGGTTGTCAAAGATGAGAGAGGAGCGATGACAGTCTTTTCTCCTCTATGTACGCATTTGGGTTGTGGTTATCGGTGGGAGGGGACTCAGCAACAATTTTACTGCCCCTGCCACAATAGTTACTTCAGCGTGGATGGAAAAGTTCTGGAGGGACCTGCTCCTCGTCCCTTGGATACGCTCCCAGCAAAAATTGAAAACGGACGGGTGTTGGTCATCTACAAAGAATTTAAAGCCGGGACCGCCAAAAAAATCGAATTATAAAATTGAGGAAAGAGGTGGTGTGTGAGTCGTCGCATCGTTCAGTGGCTTGACAATCGTCTGAATCTTTCTCCCATCCGAGTGGCTCTTTTGGATGAGCCGATTCCAGGCGGAGCAAGCTGGATCTACATTTTTGGCAGCATTACGTTGTTTTTCTTTCTCCTCCAAATGGTCACCGGCATGTTTCTATCAATCTATTACTCGCCTTCGACGGAACATGCCTATGTGAGCATTCAGTACATCATGGATGAAGTGGAATTTGGCTCATTCATCCGCGGCCTCCATCATTGGGGTGCCAGTGGCATGATGGTGGCCATTGGACTGCACATGCTGCAAGTGTTTTTGTACGGTGCGTACAAAAAGCCTCGTGAACTGTTGTGGGTGGTTGGCGTCGTGCTCCTGATCCTGACATTAGCGTTTGGATTCAGCGGATACCTCCTTCCATGGGATCAGCGGGCCTATTGGGCTACCCAAGTCGGCATCAACATGGTTGGGACGCTTCCTGTGATTGGAGATGTCCTGATCCGAGTCATCCGTGGTGGCCAAAATCTTGGTGCCATGACTCTCACTCGATTTTTTGCTCTCCACACCTTGTTTCTTCCATGGCTTTTAATGACTCTTGTGGTGCTGCATCTCTTCATATTGCGGCGAGTAGGTCCGGCTGGACCATGGGATGAAGCACGGGCAGCCCGCACTCGTGAACCGTTTTGGCCCAAACAAGTCGCCATGGATGCTGTGGCTATTGGCGTAGTGTTTGCGCTTATTGCCAGCCTGGCTTTGTTGGTTCCAGCACCACTGTCTGATCCAGCTAATCCTTCCGATACAAGTTTTACTCCGGTTCCGGAATGGTATTTTCTTTTCTATTACCAGCTCCTCAAATATTTGGAAGGACCGCTTGAAATTGTGGGAACGGTGGTGCTCCCTATTTTGTTTTTCCTAGGTTTGTTCGCTCTCCCTTGGCTGGATCGGCGCCAAGGAAGACGGCCGGTTTCTCGCCCAATAGTCATGGGGGCTGGCGCGGGTTTTTTGTTGGTGGTCGTTACCTTCTTAGGTTTGTCGTTCTATGAAGTGGCTTCCCTTCCAACAAGCGATCCTTCAGTTCTTCGTGGAACAGCTCTCTACCAGGAACTTGATTGCGCGGGTTGCCATCGCATTCATGGGGAAGGGGAGGCCTTTGCTCCAGATCTTTCGTATGTGGGGGATACTCGTAACCGGAACTGGCTGTTCCAACACTTCAGGGATCCCCAAGCCGTAGTCCCTGATTCAGACATGCCGGAATACGGGCTCAACGACCAGGAGTTGAATGATTTGACCAACTACATGTTGACCCTGAAACGGTAACGAAGTGACATCATGTAATCATCACGGGGGAGGAGTGCTCAGATGAACAGTCAACAGTTTAGTCGCAACGGGGCTTGTCCAACTGGGGGAGCTGTTCTTAAAAGATTCCAGAATTGCGGGATTGGGGTTTCCCTGGCTACTCCAATTTTGGCGGGGGCATTTTTCATCAGTCTAGGGTTTGTTCTCCCAGTCTTTGGGGCCTCAGAAAAGGAACCGGCACGCTCAAACCCCGCGGTTGAAATTCCCTCTGAATACCAAGACAAACAGATGCCCAAGGGTTGGCGGACGGAACCGAAGGTGCTTGCCGCGGGGAATGCGATTTATGAGGGTAGCGCAAATCCCGACGTCAATTGCGCAGGGTGCCACGGACTAGATGGCCAACCCACTCGAAAAGGCCGCGGCGCCCCCGATCTTTCCGATCCAGCAGAGGCCGAAGATTCTGATGCGCATTGGTTTTGGGAAATTTCGGAGGGAAAGCGCCGGACTAAGATGCGAGGCCATGCGAAGCACCTCACAGAAGAGGAGCGTTGGCAAGTGATCGCCTACATGCGGACCTTTGCTCAACGAACCAAGTAATAACGTATGGATTGTTCGTCGCGGAAGCCGTGCTGCTCTCAAACATCAATGTTAGCAGAGTTGGGGAAACCGTTTTGAATTTAAGGAGGGTACCATGAGAAAATTGCTGGTCACCATGCTGGCGCTTGCGACGATTTTTGTCAGCCTGGCCATTCTGATTCCACCTAATCCCGCTTCAGCCGTTCCATCTTTTTCCCGCCTGCATGGCTTGGCATGTCACGAATGTCATTCCGCGTTCCCTCGGCTCAATCCCTATGGGAAGGACTATAAGCAGCGTGGGTATCGCCTTCCCGGAGAAGAGGGCAAATTTATTTGGGACCAGAACACCCTTCCGATTTCAGCACTAGCCGTAGGGCGATTGCGCATCAGCCATACGGACGATCCCGTCACTGAAGCACGGCTAAGTACCAAAAGTGCGTTTGAGCTCGAAGAAGTCGAGCTGATGGTTGCCGGTACTGTTGCGCCCAAAGTGGGATACTTGTTGGAGTTTGCACAAGAGGTAGCCGATGGTGAGGAATTTGGCACGGAACAAGCCTGGATCCAATTTAGTGATCTGTTACCAGGGAGCCTCCTCAACCTTCGTGGAGGAATGATGCTGAATGAAAATTATTATCTTTCCCAGAAACGGCGACTCACCTTTCAACGGTACCTTTCCCCGATCACCTTTAATGTCACGGGCGTGGAGTTGAATGGAGCCTGGAGCCGCCTGCGGTACGCCGGAGGAATCGTCAACGATGAGCGAAGTCCCGGTACCAATACGCCAACCGTCAACCTAGACAATCGCCTTCAGGGCTATTATGCCTGGACGACCTATACCATTGCGGACCAAGTTTTTGGGATTCGCTATATCAATACGAAAAATAATTCTGACAATCCTTCTCCCGTCATCGATGGTCGAAATCGGCAGCAACTCGATGTCACCGCCAATTTTTGGCATGGCCCCCTCGAACTCATCCTTGGGTACTTTCATAATTGGGATATCGGGGGAGTGAACAGACAGCAACGCCGAAACTATTTAGTGGAAGCTATTCTCGAGGTGGTTCAGGAAAAACTATTCCTTGATGGTCGATTCGAAATGCAAGATACGGCATTTGTGGCAGGAGGTCCCAATAATCCTGCCACCGCCAATGGCACGCAAGTTACGTTGAATGCCACCTACTACGTGCAGCCGAATATACGGCTGATCGCCGAATTCGACAAAGTGAGCGGCGAGGGAATGGGGGTATATGGGTTTCCTGGTCCCAATAGTAGCGCGACGAATAGTGAAGAGCGGTACATGCTCGGGTTTCAGATCGGACTGTAAATGTGGTGCCGAGCGAAGGGATCTCTTAGGCCCTGGCTTGTTCAAACGGGTTATTGGAAGGCCTCAAGAATCTCTTCGCGCTTTTTCCGATACTCTGGTTCACTGATCAGGCCTTGCTGATGCCATGATTTGAGTTGACGAAGCTTTTCCTCAGATGAGAATGCGGGGGAGGAAGGCAGAGGAGCAGAATCGGTGTTGAGAGGAAGGGGAGGGTCTGGGGAATGGGCCAACAACGCCTTGTAATGGATCGAAACTGTCGGCGCCGATGTTCTCCCTGTGGGGAATGCCGAGGCGTCGATTGACGTGAGGAGCGCTTGAGACGGACCAGCTGCAAAGTGAAAATCGGGATCACTCAGCGGTGTGAGAGGATTTTCTTGGACTTGTTTTCGCTTCCGTTCCGATGTCATAGGCGTCTCCACATGAGTGAGGACAAACGTGAGTTGTTCCCCTTTGACAAACAGGCCCCCAGAAGTGATGACCGGGATGCCATCTTCTCGCGGGCGGCTGATAACAAAGACCACGATTTCTTCAGACTGTGCTTTGGCGAAGGCGGTCTGTATTTGAGGCGCAAGAAGCTCCCTGAGGTCAGGGGGAAAGACAGGCTGGGGGAGGGCGTCCTGTCGGAAGACATAGTAATTAAGAAAACTCATCTCCCTTTGGATGTTCAAGGACTGCAAGATCGACTGAAGATCTTGCACCGTGAAGGTAATGGGATGGCTATTGGTCGCACTGTGTTCCTTGGACTTATATAAGGGACTATGGAGCCGCACAATTAGAATTGGATCTTGGTAGACCGGTCGAGAAAAAATGGGTGCGCCGGCACAGCCAGTCAGCAACAAAATGATGAAGACTACAAAACTGATAGCGCATTTCTTCGATCTTTTACGGTTGGGACCTACGAGGAATTTCATGAGGCAAATTATAGGTAGAGCAATGGGCAAGAGCAATCGCAGTAGGTGAAGGATCCAAAGGAGCTGCGCTAAATGCGCATGAATATTTGTTAAAGGTTGGACCCCGGAAGGTAAAAGAATAAATCTTTTTATAAGAATTTATAACAAGGGGAATATGAAATGATCGAATTCCTTCAAGAGAATGTTTTTTTCATTGTCGTGGCATTACTGATGTTCTGGTGTCATTTTTCACATCATAGCCATGGAGGGCATGGTGAGAAAACCCCTCCGGATGGGAGCGAACAGAAATGAAACCCCTAAACCTTTTTGTCGTGACATGGTCTTTGGCTACTTTCTGCGCCCTCTCGTTTGCCATCTGCGTAATCTACGGCCTTCTCACTCCCCATAGTCTGCACATGCATGATTTTTTAGAAATGGTGCTTCCTGCGTATAGGTGGGGGAGTTTGTCGCTATTTTTTGTGGGATTTGTGGAAAGCTTTTTGTATGGAGCCTATGCGGGACTTGTCTATGTCCCCATCTACAACTTTTTCCTTAAAAAATGTGAGGCTCGTTGCACACTTACTCAATAAACCAAAGATGGAAAGGGAAAGGAGATGCCCATGACATCAAAAAAAGAAATGGACCGAGTTGTGTGGATTGTGGATTGAGACCGAAGAAGCCACGTTTACCAGTTTTGACAAGGATGAAACATATTACTTCTGCGCGGAAGAATGTAAGGTCAAATTTGATCTTAACCCTGCTGACTACATGGTAGGGGTTGAGGGAAGGAAGCCGTGACGTTACAGATCAATATGGAGCGATAGATCTAAGAGGGCTAAAGCCTGATTGTCTATGACGATTACTATTTATGAAGAAAAAGTGGGCATCAGTCAGCAAACACTTATTCAGTTATATAGAAGTAGAGCTAAAAATAAGCCGTTACGTCCAATCTTTATTATCTCATCGGGTTTAGAGAGCTCGCCTATAGAAAGCTGGCCGTGCAAGCACTCAATCTGGAGCTCGGCCAAACGGTGGTCGAGGTTAGTTGTGGGACGGTTTTGAATTTTTCTCTTTTACAGCACGAAGTGGGCTCCGGAGGGAGAATAATCGGAAGCAACTTCACTGACGCCATGCTGGAGCAAGCACACCAACGAGTAAGAAAAGAAGAATGGCTGAATGTGGAACTCATCCAGACTGATTAGGAGTCTTTTTCACCGAACCATTTGGCGTCAGTGTCGAAATTGCCGAGTGCCGTCCTTGGGAGGCCATGCAAAAGTGTTTACACCATACGTCTAATACAGATCTCTTTGGCGGATTTGCTTACATTGCCGTTGGAGAGGCTCAACGAAACTTTACACCAAATGAAGGAAAAGAGGTCTGACAAACGTAAGTATATCGCTATTCCATTCCAAGCATGGAAAATAACAAAGGAATGATAAAGACATTAATGGAGTCAATAAACCGCATGACCTAGAAAGGTGGATTAAGACAAACAGGAATCCTTTTTAAAAGAAAGATCCTAAAAGGAGTAATTGGGTAAGAGTAACCATCTCAATGAGGTAGAGGGTCAAGGAGGGAATGATTCCGAATGAATAATTCAGCCCCAGCTGGAGGAACGTGGGACCTCACAGCTGTCATGGTGATCATCGCCTCGTGGATTTTATACCGGTATGTGGCCCCGCAGCGCTGGCGTGAATGGGCACGCGTGGGTTTAGTCCAAGCGTTCATTATTGCGTTATATGCGGAGATGTACGGGTTTCCGTTAACCATCTACTTGCTGAGTGGGTTTTTAGGGTTTGATATCCCCTGGCTTCATCAGAGTGGCCACTTGTGGGCCACACTATTTGGGTGGGGGCATACTGGAGCCATGCTGGAAATGTTATTCGGATATGCCATCGTCTTTTTTGGGATTTCCTTATTAATTGAAGGGTGGCGTGAAGTCTATCAAGCCACACAAGCCAAGCGACTCGCTACAAATGGACTCTACGGATTAGTCAGGCATCCTCAGTATACCGGAATCTTCCTGGCGATCTTTGGGCAACTCATTCATTGGCCAACGCTTCCTACCTTAGCGTTGTTTCCGGTTGTGGTGTGGGCCTACTACCGACTGGCCAAGAAGGAAGAACAGGAAATGATGGAAAAGTTTGGAACAGAATACCAGAACTATCAAAAGTCCGTTCCCATGTTTTTCCCGAGCATGGACCATTGGAAGCGCTTCCTTGGTTTCCAGCCGATGTATTAATGGGAGTGCTAATGAGATGACATAAGGGAAAAATGTACCCATGAAAAACCGAAAATGCATTCTCGTCGTCGACGATGATAAGGACGTTCTCTTATTTCTTGAGGACCGTCTGAATGCCCTGGGCTACGATGTTCTCACGGCCGGCAATGGAAAGGAAGGGCTTGAAGCTCTTCAAAGTCAATCCGTCGATGGCGTGTTATTGGATTTAAATATGCCGGTCATGGGAGGCATGACCATGCTGGAAAAATTAGGCAAGTCCTCCCCAAGTCCGCCTGTGGTCGTCATGTCGGCTACTGGCCATCGATCGAAACTGCTCGAAGCCATTTCAAAGGGAGCGATGGACTTTATCATCAAACCGATAGCCCAGGAAGAGTTGGCCGGTAAATGTTGGCGACTTTTTCAATAGGTCAGTAAAGACAAGATGGAATTCAGTTCCAAGAGAAAATTTCAATAATTGAGAGGTGAGTCCCATGAAACAGAGATTCAGTTTTCTCATGATTTTCGCGATTGCTGCACTATGGCTTACAGGCTGTGGATCTATGGTCGCCCCAGGGGAAGCGGGGCTTCGGTGGCGGCCGCTGACTTTTGGGCTGAGCGAGGAACCGCTCCGAGAGGGTTTTTACTGGCACCTGCCCTGGAACGATGTTCGCACCTTCTCGGTCCAGTGGCAGACTTTTACAGAACGAATCGATGTTTTAACGAAGGATGATTTGCACATTCGTGTGGATGCCTCTGTAATCGCCAGGGCGGTGGATAAGGAAGTGTATCAGTTAGCGTTGGAGATTGGGCCGGAGTACTACAAAAGAATTATTAAACCCGAGTTTCTCACCGTCGTCCGAAGTTTCATGTCTGAGTTTATCATGGTGGAGATCCCAGAGAAGAGCCAGGGAATTGAGGGCGGGATCCTGGAGCAACTGAATGAGCGCATAAAGGGAAAACATCTTGAACTGGATAATGTGACCATCGACCATATTGAATTCACTCCTGGCATGCTTCGGGCGATCGAAACCAAACTGACAAAGGAACAGGAGAAGATCCAGAAAGAATTCGAACTGGCGATTTCCACGGAGGACGCCGCCATTGCCAGGGAAAAGGCGAAGGGCGAAGGGGATGCCCTTAAAATTATGGCCAGGGCAGAAGCCGAGGCCCAGAAGATTCGGGCGGGGGGTCAGGCAGAGGCCCAGAAGATCATCGATCAGACTCTGACGACGAAATTTCTTCAGTTCAAAGCCTTTGACAATCCCAATGCCAAGTTCATTTTTATACCCACGGGACAAGAAGGGCTTCCGATCATTCTCAGCCCAGAGATCAATTGAAGCAGAAAGTGACAGGGGAGGGTTGCCAATTCGGACGACGGCTCAACGGAGATAGGCATTGGAGTTCTCGGAGGGGGCAGCGACTATTTGAAGGGCGAGGCAAAGATTGAATGATCAGGGAGAGGAAGCGCACAATATGAACATGGTCAAGGATCCTGTATGCGGCATGATGGTGGAAGAAGAGAAAAGTCTTATGACGGTCTTTCAAGGAGAGGCCTGGTATTTTTGTTCCGACCTTTGCAGGCATACCTTCTTAGAAGATCCTGAAAGGTTTGCGGAGAGGCAGGGTTCTTCCATCTCGGATTTGGGCGAAATCTCTCGACGAATTGCCTATTTCTCGATGGAGGTGGGAGTGGATTCTGGCATGCGCCTTTATAGCGGGGGGTTGGGGATCCTGGCTGGTGATACCTTAAAGTCTTGTGCCGATCTTAAAGTTCCGATGGTAGGCGTCAGCTTGCTGTATGCAAACGGGTATTTCGACCAGAAACTGGATGAATGGGGTAATCAGAAAGAGCTGCCCATGAATTGGGATCCTGCTCGCTTTGCGCGTCGTCTTCGGGTGACGACTCAAGTGCCTATCGAAAATCGAATCGTTACTGTTCAGGCTTGGCAATATGACATTGTCGGTGCCACCGGGTTTACGGTTCCGCTCATTCTTCTTGATACCAACGTCAATGGAAATGGAGTGTTTGATAGGGAGTTGACCACCTGGCTTTACGGTGGGGACGAACGGTATCGGCTAGCCCAGGAAATTGTCTTGGGTCTTGCAGGAGTGCGCATGCTTCGCGCGTTAGGATACACAGAACTTCAGCGATTCCATATGAATGAAGGACACGCCGCCTTTCTGGTCATAAAGCTTTTGGAGGAACAGGGGACTTGCGGAGGTTCGGACTGGGACTTTTCCGGTATTCGCAAGAAATGTATTTTTACCACCCACACCCCTGTTTCTGCGGGTCACGATCGTTTTTCCTACGATCTCGTGAAACAGGTGTTGACGGAACCCTTGCCTTTGGAACTCATTCAAATGCTCGGGGGAAAAGACCAGCTGAATATGACCTATCTGGCCTTGAATATGAGCGACTACATTAATGGTGTGGCCAAGAGGCATGGGGAAGTGGCCCAAGAGATGTTCCCGGGTTACTCAATCGATTCCATTACCAATGGGGTTCACTCCGTCACCTGGACCTGTGAGAGCTTCAAGGCCTTGTATGATCGATACATCCCCGGGTGGAGGAATGACCCGTTTGGGCTTCGGCATGCGATTAGCATCCCGAAGCAAGAAGTTTGGGATGCCCATGTGGAAGCCAAAACCAGACTCATTGAGGAAGTCAACCGTCGCACCCAATTGTCTTTCAACAACGATGTGCTGACCCTGGGCTTCGCACGAAGAGCCACGCCGTACAAACGCGCTGATCTAATCTTTTTCGATCCTGATCAGTTGGCGGACTTGGCCAAGACCGTCGGACCGATTCAACTCATCTTCGGGGGGAAAGCTCATCCTCATGATGGTGGGGGAAAGGAAATGATTCGGCGCGTGGTGCAGTTTGCGCGGCAACTTAAGAACGACGTGTCAATCGTCTATCTTGAGAATTATGACATCGCCTTAGCCAAACTCCTTACTTCCGGGGTTGACCTCTGGCTGAACACTCCCCGTCGACCCTTGGAAGCCTCAGGCACCTCCGGAATGAAAGCCGTCCATAACGGGATACCCAATTTCAGTGTGCTAGATGGATGGTGGATTGAAGGCCACATCGAGGGTGTAACAGGGTGGTCCATTGGACCAGGAACAGGACCTTCGACCCAATCGGAAACAGGGGATCAGGAAGATGCTCAAGAACTGTATCAGAAATTGCGCACCGTGATCGTACCCATGTTTTACCAAGATCGGGACCAATGGATTAATGTGATGCGCCAATCCATCGCCTTCAACGCGTCCTTTTTTAACACGCATCGAATGGTTCAGCAGTATGCAGTCAATGCCTATGTATGAATAAAGATATTTGAATGGAGACGGTCTTCCTCCTACACGCATAAAAGCTCTCAGCTTGTTTGGGTCCGCAAGTTGGTCGTGAATGTAAAAGGGAGGAGCCATCATCTATTGAGGAGGTGCAGCATGAAGAACAGAACAAACTGGAAAATGTTGGCGGGAGCCGTAATGGTTACCCTACTGGTCGGCTGTGCGACCGTTTCTGTTCCTTCCCCACAGATGGTGGAACAAAACGATCATGCTGGGTTGTCCGCTTGGTACGAACAAGAAGCGGGTAGTCTCCGCGCACGGGCTGAAGAAATGAGACATATGGCCAAAAGCTACGAGCAGCGAATGACCAAGCCAAAACAAAATTCTGTGCTTGTTCAACATTGCCGCAATTTGTCGGAGAGATACTCCAAAGCAGCCGAAGAGGCTCAGGCGATGGCGACATTGCATACTGAACAGCAAACAGGGCAATGAGGTATTTTCAATGTATTTAAATTGCCTTTTAAAATTTTCCTTTCCTGAGAGGGAAGGGGCGACGCGGTCGACCACCATGTCTCACAGGGATTTACCCAAGGGTGAATGAGCCCCGCAGTTGTTCGATGAGTGAATGGAAGTTCCCAAACGGCGCACGGTGTCTTCTGGCTACAGTCGTACGTTATGTAGGTGTCGAAGTACCATCGATGGATCCTCAAGCCTGGCGTCTGTGGTTATAGACGTAGGGCAGTTCCGGTAGAGTTGATACGGAATCCCAAGGATTACGAAATGAAAAGTAATAACCATCTTTTGCGATCTGAGCGGACGGCTGGGCTCCTGATGATCGGCGCGATGGCGTTGGCGCTTACCGCGGCCAATTCGCCGCTTCAGCCAATTTATGAATTAATCCACCATACACCGGTTCACGTTCGATTTGGTCCATTAATTATTGATGAGCCCCTGGTTGTGTGGATTAACGAAGGGCTCATGGTTATTTTTTTTCTGTTGGTTGGCCTCGAAATCAAACGAGAACTGCTCGAAGGGCAACTCAGGACTCCGGCGCTCTTTGCCCTTCCGGGCCTCGCGGCTTTCGGAGGGATGGCTCTTCCTGCAGCTATCTACGCCACCATCAATTGGAATGATCCCCTGTTACTTCGTGGGTGGGCGATTCCTACCGCAACCGACATTGTGCTTGCCCTCGGAATTTTGTCATTTTTCAATGCTCGAATACCTCATAGTCTCAAGGTCTTCCTCATGGCCGTTGCGGTCTTTGATGATATTGGAGCCGTCTTCATCATTGGACTGTTCTATGGTCAAGAACTGGCTCTTTTTCCTTTAACCCTGGCTGCAATTGGGGGAACAGCATTAGTGGGCCTCAACATTTTTAATATTGTCAGACCTGCTGCATACGTGTTCGTGGGATTATTTCTTTGGGTCTCGACGTTGAAGGCTGGGATTGAGCCAGCGTTGGTTGGCGTGCTTATCGGACTAGCGGTTCCATTACGCGTCCCAGATCGAGTGGGCTATTCTCCACTGGGTGAAACGGAGAGGCAATTGCGGCCTTGGGGATATTTGTGCGTTGTTCCCTTATTTGCGTTCTTCAACTCTGGTGTCTCTTTTTCTGGTGCCCAGGTTGAGACGCTCTTCAACAAGTCATCAGTTGGAATCATGACGGGGTTGTTTCTTGGCAAGCAACTCGGAATATTTGTTGCCGCATGGATTGCCGTACAACTAAGATTGGCACAGCTACCGGATGAAATAAGTTGGGCGCAGCTCTATGGCGTCGCGTTGTTGGGAGGAATCGGCTTCACGATGAGCCTTTTTGTTTCTTCGCTGGCCTTCACTGAACCGAGCCTCATCCAATCTTCCAGATTCGCGATCCTAACAGGTTCAATTTTATCAGCTGTCACAGGAATGGTGGTCCTTTACCGTTCGACCATGAGAAGAAATTATGGATAGGCCCAAGCATGCTAAGATTAGAACGATATTCTTTGGGTAGGTTCATTTGGCCTGCGCATTAAATGGAGGGCTTTCTTTTTATAGAGAGACCGTTATTTGAAGACCAAATTGATCAAAAGGATAGTATTACGTTGAGTCAAGACCTGTATCGGCACACACGAATATTGGGCATTGTTGGGGATATTCTTCGTGTACGCGCGCCCAATATTCCGTTGGGGGAACTGGGGATAGTGGAGAATGTTAACGGTGAGCGATCTATGGCTCGTGTGATTGAATTGAACAGAGAAGTCGCCAGTTTACAATTGTTCGCTGGGGCGAAAGGTTACTCGACAGGATCTACCGTGCGATTTTTGGGCACCCCCATGCAAGTCACCTATTCTCCAAACATTTTGGGGCGAATTTTTCGGGGCTCTGGTGAACCTATTGATGCAGGGCCGGATCTTTGGGCTGAGCCCAAAATCGATATTGCTGGCCCAACCGTCAATCCGATTATGCGAGTAATGCCTCAAACTATGATTCATACACACATCCCAATGATTGATCTGTTTAACAGCCTGGTGGAAAGTCAAAAAATTCCCATCTTTAGCATTCCGGGCGAACCACATAATGAATTACTGGCTCGAATTGGTTTTCAAGCAGACGCGGATATCGTGGTGTTCGGCGGCTTAGGGTTGATCTTCGACGATTTTTATTTTTTCCGATCGACTTTTGAGGAACAAGGGGTTTTCCATCGAACTGTGATGTTTGTCAATTTGGCCTCCGACCCCATCGTGGAGCGATTGCTCGTTCCAGATATGGCTTTGGCCGTTGCCGAACGGTTCGCGGTGGAAGAAGGAAAACGGGTCCTGGTGTTGCTTACCGATATGACGGCTTATGCGGATGCTATGAAAGAAATTGGGTTGGCTTTGGAGCATATCCCCTCAAATCGCGGATATTTGGGTGATCTCTACACCCAGCTTGCCAAACGCTATGAAAAAGCCTGCGATTTCAAAGGAGCTGGGTCCGTAACCATTCTTACGGTTACTACCATGCCCGGAAATGATGTCACGCATCCCGTGCCCGACAATACGGGGTACATTACTGAAGGGCAGTTTTATCTTCATGATCGAATGATTGATCCCTTTGGCTCTTTGTCTCGCTTAAAACAACGAGTCATCGGGAAAGTCACTCGAGATGATCACGCCCAGATCATGAATACCATGATCCGCCTGTACGCAGGGGCCCAGGAAGCAGCTCAAAAGCAGGCCATGGCCTTTGATCTCTCTCCTTTCGATAAGAACCTTTTACAATTTGGCCAACTGTTCCGGAAACGGTTTATGGACATCAATGTTTCTCTTCACATTGACAAGGCCCTGGACCTCTGTTGGGAAACCTTAGGCGAGTGCTTTGAACCTCAAGAACTGCTCATTAAACAAACTCTCATCGATAAATATTTCCGCCCTCTGAAAAAGGGCAACCAAGATAAGTAGGATGTAAATGGCACGACTGGCGCTCAATAAAACCGAACTACATAAGCAGAGAAAACAGTTAAACATTTACCAACAGTTTCTGCCTTCCCTCGATCTCAAGCGGCAACATCTTATGGCCCTCATCGCTGTGAGCAAGAGTTTGATGGAGGAGAAAAAGGCTCAGCTCGCACATTTAATTACTCAATCAGGTGAACGCCTTCCCATGGTGGCTAATCAAGAGATTGATTTATCGGGGTTATTGAAGGTTCAGGACCTTACGCTTGAGGAAGAAAATATATTGGGGGTGAAGCTGCCGGTCCTCCTGAGGGTGAATTGGCATTTTCGAGAATATGCCTTACTGGCGAAACCTCATTGGGTGGATGTGTTGGTTGTGCAGCTTCGTCAGGTAGCCGAAATAAAGATCCAAATGCAAGTAGAGGAAGAACGAAAACGGCGTCTTGAGAGTGCGACCAGACGAACGGCCCAGCGGGTCAACCTATTTGAGAAAGTCATGATTCCTTCCAAGAGACAGCATATAAAGAAAATTCAAATCTTTTTAGCAGACACCGAGCGTGGCGATGTTGTGCGCTCCAAGATTGCCAAAGGGAAGCATCTCGAAAAAGGATCGTTATAACGCGGAAGAGGTGGACAACCTTGAGTATCGTCTCGTTAAAAAAAGTCACTTTTTACGGCCTGTTCGAGGAAAAATTGTGTCGGCTGGCTGAACTTCAAGAGCTGGGCTGTCTCCACCTGATCCCATTAGAGGGTAGAGGGGACAAGGAAGAATTTGCACATTCCTCTCTACCAGCGCGAAATGCCTTAAAATTTCTTCTTTCGTGTCACGAACGACGGCGGCAGGTCCACAATCCTGCGGGATTCGACGCCTCGCGCGTTGAACAGGAAGCGTTAGCTATTCAAGCTCGAATGCAATCCCTGCAGGCAGAGCGGGATGCCCTTTCCCCCAAAATTCGAACGCTCCAACCTTGGGGAAACTTCTCTATTCCCCCATCGGGGGGCTTTGGGAATTTCAGGATGTGGTTTTACATCATTCCCCACTATCAAATGAAACAAATGAAAAACACTACCTATATTTGGCAAGTGGTGAATCACGATAATCGTTTTAGCTACGTGGTGGTCGTTGGGAAAGAGGAACCGGTCAACCTACCTGGTATCCGAACTAATCTTGGGGTGCAATCGCTATTGGAGTTGGAAACCAGACTTGAAGAAATCAATGTGGAATTAGATGACCTGTGGGCTCAACGATTGAGCCTTACGCGATGGGTGGATTTGTTTGTCCAAAACCTCAACCAGCTTCAAGACAAAGCGCTGCTTGAGAGCGCTCTTAAGCAAACCTACGATGCCGACCCAATTTTTGTTTGCCAAGCATGGACGCCTCAATCGGACATTTCTCGACTGCAAGTCTATGCCCGCACCCACGGTCTGGGGATGGTCGTCGAAAATCCTGATCCTTGTGAGACTCCACCGACGTTTATTGAAAACCCCGAACCGTTAGAAGCCGGAAAAGACTTGGTCTCTTTTTATTTAACTCCTGACTACAGGTCATGGGATCCCTCCACGACCGTGTTCATCTCTTTCGCCGTCTTTTTTGCCATCATCCTTTCCGATGCAGGATATGCCGCATTGCTAGGATTATTTCTTCTTATTATGTGGAGAAGTCTCACCCGAACGCCCACACGCCGTAAATATCGGAATTTATTTATGGCATTAGTTCTCACTTCTACAGTTTGGGGGGTATTGGCAGGCAGCTATTTTGGCATTCAGCCTGGTTCTGAAACATTACTGGCTAAGGTCAAAATATTCGATATCAAGAACTCCGATAACATGATTCTCTTATCCATATTGATAGGGGTCATTCATGTTCTGACGGCTAATCTTGTAGAGGCCTATCGACTGAGGAAGAGTCAGCAAGCCCTCTCACGGGTTGGTTGGGTCCTCCTCATTTTGGGGGCGACCGGATTATGGTTAAGTTCCCAAAAAGTGCTTCCCTCAAGTTGGGAAGCCATAAGCCCTTGGATCATGGCGGTAGGAGGTCTCAGCATTCTCCTATTTAAAAACCCTCACCCGGACATTTCAAAACGCCTTTGGGGTGGTCTTTTAGAACTAGCCCGTCTGCCAAATGCCTTTGGAGATATCCTTAGCTATCTTCGTCTCTTTGCCCTAGGATTAGCGAGCGCCTCGTTAGCCATGGCATTTAACCATCTGGCGATCGAGGCAGCCAGAACCTTTCATGGCTTTGGGATGCTCATAGCACTATTCATTATTGTGTTGGGACACGGCCTGAATCTTTCGCTTGCCATCGTCAGTGGATTTGTTCATGGATTGCGCTTAAACTTTATTGAATTTTTTAATTGGAGCCTTTCAGAAGAAGGATATCCCTTTCGAGCATTTGCCAAAAAGGAGGAGACAAGGTGGAACAAATTATCCTCATTCTAGGTTGGATGGGCATTTATAGTCCTATGGCCCTTGGAGCGATTGGCAGCATTGTGGGATGTGCTCATGCTGGACAGGCGGCGTGCGGAGCACTCTTGGAAACAGAAAGTGGCCATGGTCGTTTCATAGGGGTATCGGCCATGCCATCGTCTCAAACTGTGTATGGAATTGTCGTCATGCTCTCTCTCAATAGAACGGTTACTCTTGAAAGTTCCCCTGGCCTCTTCGGAATTGGGGTTCTCGCTGGTCTGGCATTAATGATGAGCGCCATACATCAGGGAAACTGCTGTGCCTCTGCCATCAATGTGGCAAAAACCAAATCTGAAATTTTTGGACTCTCAATCGCACCGGCAGCCGTTGTAGAGGGATTTGCCGTCTTTGCCTTTGTGTTTGCTTTACTATTAGGTGCTGGGGTTCCGTTAACCTGAAGGAAGGATTAAAGGTCAAGGATGTCTGACGAACCACAATCGGCTCAAGGGGTCGAGCAATTTATCCAACAATTGCGAGACAAAGGTGTCGAAACTGGGCAGCGAGAAGCTGACCGACTCGTAGAGGAAGCGCGGAAGATGGCCTTAGAGATTGTCCAAAAGGCGAACGGTGAAGCTGATGAAATGAAAGCCAAGATCAAAAAGGATATTGAACAAGACAAAGCCGCCTCTGAAGCGGCTTTGAAACTCGCATTTCGAGACACCGTGTTACGTTTGAAATCAGAAATCACGTCCCGGTTTGCCGCTCAAGTCAAGAATTTGGTGTCCGAGACGATGCACGATAGAGAAAGTCTTCTGGCGCTCATTTTAGAAGTGGTCCGCGAAATTCTGACAAAAGACATTGAAACCCAACCGATAGAAATTTTGATCTCCCCAGAGATAATACGCGGCACGGAATTCTCTGAGCACCCTCAAGCAGACCTTCTTTCAACCCTCACCCAACAACTCTCAAGTGCAATGCTGCGCCAAGAAATTGAGATTAAAGTTGGTGGTGACCACACAGAAGGAATCCGAATTCGGCTCATCGACAAAGATCTAGAAATAGAGTTGACCGAACAGACCATTTCCGACCTTCTTTTAAAACATGTACTTCCGCGGTTTCGAGCGAGGCTTGAAGGAATGGTGAGATAAGAGGACGGCAAAGTGAAACAGGAACACAAGACATACTATACACTCATGGCGAGTCTTCCATTTTTGCCACGCTTTGATAAGGCAAGAAGGTTGCCAATAACCTTGGAACGCTTGGAGGCTCGGATGAGCATGTTGGTCCAGGAAGATGTTGAAACAGCCAGGGTCGCGATGAACTTTTTATGGTGGGAGCGCCAGCCTGTCGAACGTACGGATAAAGAGGTCATTGCTTGGTACAAACACATCATGTTTTCCGTACACCAACCAACCCTGAGGAACATCATCAAATTTAAAATGACTATGCGAACTATTCTTGCTGCGTTACGCCGGCGCCATCGCTCTATATCTTCAGAAGGCATGGCGTGGGGAATTGCACCCTGGGTGAGTCATATTGAGCGAAACTGGAATGAAGACAATTTCAAACTTGCACCTCTTTTCCCATGGGTTCCTGAAGCCCGGCAGCTTCTCGAAACGGAGGAAACGCTGAAGTTGCAGAAATGTGTTATGCATTTGTCTTGGAACTATTTGAACCACGTAACTGAGGGGCAGTATTTTACATTCGATGTATTCCTGACCTATTTGTTCAAATGGGATCTCCTAAACAGATGGCTACTGTATAACAAACACAACGCCATTGTTCGTTTCGAAAAATTAACCATGGAAGCTCTCGGTGAATACAACCGGGTCTTTGCCTAACTTGGCCACTACACACACCAGCCCTCTTACTCGTCATGCCGAGGTGATCGGTGTTCGAGAAAACCTCGTGACCATTGAGGCCAAAGAAAGCCACATTGTAAAAAATGAAGTGGCCTATGTCTGTGTAGGGAATCAGCGGCTAAAGGCCGAAGTCCTGCGAATCCATGGTATGACAGCAGATTTGCAAGTGTACGAAGAGACTAACGGCATTGCCGTTGGGCAACGGGTGGATCTCACAGGCGAAATGTTATCTGCCACGTTGAGCCCTGGGCTCCTAGGACAAGTGTTTGATGGACTTCAAAATCCCTTGCCGGTACTGGCGCAACAGCATGGGTTTTTTCTTCCTCGTGGGATCTATGCCAACCCCGTTGACCTTCAACGAAAATGGACGTTCACGCCCGTGGCAAGTATTGGTGCCACCCTACGGGCAGGGGAGGTAATCGGAACCGTTCAAGAAGGTCGATTCACCCATAAAATTATGGTTCCCTTTAACGAAATGGGTCCTGTTACTGTGGGCTGGATCCATGAAGGAAATTTTACCGCGAACACCCCGGTGGCTCGAATCTCTGGAGTTGATGGCAAGAACCATGATGTCACGATGATTCAACGATGGCCCATTCGCCGCTCGCTGCCCGAAGCCATGCTCCGAAAACAACTCGTGGAACGCCAATATCCATCAGAACCTCTTATCACAAGCATTCGCCTCATCGACACGTTCTTTCCAATCGCCCGAGGAGGAACGGCTTGTATTCCAGGTCCTTTTGGCGCAGGCAAAACGGTCCTACAAAGCTTAATAGCCAGATTTTCTAATATTGACATCGTCATTATCGTTGCCTGTGGCGAGCGAGCCGGAGAGGTGGTCGAAACGATTACTGAATTCCCGAACTTGGCCGACCCCCGAACCGGGGGGTCTCTCATGGATCGAACCATTATTATCTGTAACACATCATCAATGCCAGTTGCCGCGAGAGAATCTTCTATTTATACGGGAATGACATTGGGAGAATATTTTCGGCAGATGGGATATCACGTTCTGGTCATTGCTGATTCAACATCGCGGTGGGCACAAGCCATACGGGAAACCTCGGGCCAAATGGAAGAAATTCCGGGAGAAGAAGCTTTCCCGGCATACCTGGACTCAAACATCAAATCAATTTATGAGCGTGCGGGAGTTATCAGATGTCCAGATGGATCAATTGGGAGTGTAACCATGATCGGGACGGTTTCACCTGCCGGTGGTAATTTTGAAGAACCTGTCACTCAATCAACTCTTTCTACTGTCAAAACGTTTTTGGGACTATCTTCCGATCGTGCCTACCGCCGTTTTTATCCAGCGGTTGATCCTCTCATTTCTTGGTCACGGTATTCGAAGCAACTTCAACCTTGGTATGAGACGCACTTGGATACAGAGTGGTCCGAACAAGTTCAGGCCAGCCTGGATCTCCTGAAACGGGGAGATGCGGTCTATCAAATGATGCAGGTGACAGGGGAAGAAGGCATTACGCTGGAGGATTATGTGACGTGGCAAAAGGCTAAATTCCTCGACATGGTGTATGTGCAACAGGATGCCTTCGATGAAGTGGATAGTTCCACGCCTCTTGATCGACAAAAAGAAAGCTTTCAATTCATTAGGTTGCTGCTCGAAAAAGACTACCAATTTGCCAATCGAGAGGAAGCCCGAGAATTTTTTACACGGTTGACCGACCTCTACAAGAATTTAAATTACAGCCACCCTCATTCAGATGAACACACTCGTTACCAGCAAACTATCGAAACGCTTACCAATCAATTCTAATTCTTAAGGGCCAAAGAATAATCAGTCCGTGACCATCGCTATCGAGGAGAAAATTTAAAAAGATTGAATGCCTAATTAAAGTCTGGAAATAATCGCAAAGGCAACCCCCACTCAACACTCAACTTATTATTACTTGTGAGATTTCGTCGCGTTGTTTACAGAATTTACAGTTCAAGCCCAAAAGAATTTTCCCTTCTGTCAGGGAAGGAAGAATACTTGGGCTTTTGAAATCTTCAATACGGCCATAATGTTACGTTCTGTCTTTTCGTTAATCGGCTGATTCCTTATCCCAGTAAATGCTTGCTCCGTTACCCTGAAATATGTAAGCAACGCTATAAAAAATCACATATTACTTACAAACCGAACCGAGGTTTTGGAGTGCCTGGTGAACAAGGCAAAATTCTGGTCGCGGGAGGATATGGTCAGGTTGGTCGTGTGATGGCCCATGAGCTTTCGGCTCAATTCCCTGGCCAAGTGATTGTCGCGGGCCGAAGTCGAACCAAGGCTGAAGCTTTAGCCACCGAATTTGGAAATGGAACCGAAGCAAGGCAGATCGATGTATTTGCCTCTCGAATGTTGGAAAAAATTCTAGACGATGTTTGTCTTGTCATCATGTGTTTGAATCAAAGGGAAGTATCCTTTGTCAGGACTTGTCTGGAATTGGGCATCCATTACATTGACCTCTCTGCTCAGTATGACTTCCAAACAAAAGTCGAAAGTCTAGATACGGTAGCTAAAGAACACGGTGCCACTGCCCTCCTTAGTGTCGGTTTAGCCCCGGGATTGTCAAACTTGCTAGCGGCATATGCTAAGAAGCAGTTTGACGACCTCACTCATTTAGACATTTTCATTATGCTTGGGCTTGGGGATGTCCATGGCCATGCCGCGATTGCCTGGCTTGTTGAGCATCTAGATGCGGAATTCTTTGTGCATGATAGTGGAGTGCCACTGAAGGTGAAAAGCTTTAACGAGAGCAGAGCATGTCACTTTCCTGGAATTTCGGAGAAGCGGACGGCCTTTCGATTTAATTTCTCCGATCAACACGTCATTCCTGAGACGTTGAAGATTCCATCCGTATCGACATGGCTATGTTTTGATTCTTCATTCGTCACACGAGTTATTTCTATGTTGGCAAGGAGAGGGATTGGGAGATTGGTGCGTCTTAAAATCTTGCGGGCTTTGACTATAAATCTGCTCTCAAAGTTTCGAATGGGCTCAGACATTTGTACTGTCAAAGTACAAGCTCATGGGCTTATTAATGGGGAGCAAACTCTTCGTGAATACCACGTCACTGGACATGGGGAAGCTAAGCTGACTGGGTTAGTGGCTGCAGAGGCAGCCAAACTCGTGATGCGAGGGGGACAGCCCAAAGGTGTCTTTCACATCGAACAGCTGGTAAGCCCTGGTGGATTTATTCACCAGCTTACCACCTTAGATCCTCGGTTCAGTTACGATCTCGCTGGTTATTGTAATTCTGGCCCATCAACTTGCGATTAGAAGTGGACACAAGGAGGGCTTCATGTCTACGACCTGTTCAAAAAAAGAGTTACAGACCATAGACGCCTACTGGCGCGCGGCCAATTATTTGTCCGTGGGACAGATCTATCTCCTTGATAACCCATTACTCAATAAACCGTTGACCCTTGAGCATACTAAGGCGCGTCTTCTTGGACATTGGGGAACGACGCCGGGATTAAATTTTGTGTACGTCCATCTGAATCGAGTCATTAAGAAGCATGATCTCAGCATGATGTATATTGCCGGTCCCGGGCATGGCGGCCCGGGTTTGGTGGCTAACACCTATTTGGAGGGGACCTACAGCGAAGTCTATCCCAACATTTCTCAAGAGACCGAAGGACTGAGAAAGCTGTTTAAGCAGTTTTCGTTTCCTGGAGGAATACCGAGTCATGTGGCACCTGAAACTCCGGGGTCCATTCATGAAGGCGGGGAGTTGGGGTATTCGGTGGCCCATGCCTTTGGGGCGGTGTTAGATAATCCTGATTTAATCGCGGCTTGCGTGGTCGGTGATGGTGAGGCGGAAACGGGGCCGCTGGCCACAGCCTGGCATTCCAATAAATTCCTGAATCCCATAACCGATGGGGCCGTTCTACCCATTCTGCATCTCAATGGGTACAAGATTGCGAATCCAACCCTGCTGGCGCGTATTAGTCATGAGGAATTGAATAATTTATTTTTGGGGTATGGCTATCAACCCCATTTTGTCGAGGGGGCGGATCCCGAAACGATGCATCAACTGATGGCTCAAACAGTAGAGGATGCAGTTAACGAGATTCAGGCCATTCAACAACATGCACGAAGTACTGGTGATGTCACGCGTCCACGCTGGCCTCTGATTATTTTACGCACCCCAAAGGGGTGGACAGGACCCAAGGAGGTTGACGGCAAAAAGACCGAAGATTCCTGGCGATCACATCAAGTCCCATTTTCGGACATGGCGACCAATAAGAAACATCTCAAGCTATTGGAAAATTGGTTGAAAAGTTATCACCCTGACGAGCTATTCGACGAGCAGGGGCAGCTTCGTCCCCATTTGGCCGAATTGGCACCAAAGGGAAACAGGCGGATGGGAGCTAATCCCCATACGAATGGCGGCCTTCTTCTGAAAGAGTTGAAGATGCCGGCCTTTCAAGATTATGCCGTGGATGTTCCCAAGCCAGGCACCGTCGTAGCGGAGGCCACGCGGGTGATGGGGCAGTTTCTTCGAGACGTGATGAAAAAGAATATGGGCAACCGGAATTTTTTGGTGTTTGGACCGGATGAAACGGCCTCGAACCGGTTGAGTGCACTCTTTGAGGTTACGAAGCGTCGGTGGATGGCCGAAACCATTCCGGAAGATGACAATCTCTCAACAGATGGCCGCGTGTTCGAAATGCTGAGTGAACATACCTGTCAGGGTTGGCTGGAAGGCTATTTGCTGACTGGACGACACGGATTCTTTTCTTGCTATGAGGCGTTCATCCATCTTATCGATTCCATGTTCAACCAACATGCGAAATGGCTCAAGGTGACACGGGAGGGTATTCCCTGGCGCAGACCCATTGCGTCCCTGAACTATTTGTTGACGTCTCATGTCTGGCGTCAAGATCACAATGGCTTTTCTCACCAAGACCCGGGGTTTATTGATCATGTGGTGAACAAAAAAGCTGAGGTCATTCGTATTTATTTGCCACCTGATGCCAATAGCTTATTATTCATTGCCGATAAATGTCTGCGCAGCCGAAACTTGGTCAATGTCATTGTGGCCGGGAAGCAACCGGGATTGCAGTATCTCAGTATGGATGCGGCCATCAAGCATTGCACCGCAGGTATCGGCATTTGGGAATGGGCCAGTAACGACAAAGGCGGAGAGCCTGATGTGGTGATGGCCTGTGCGGGTGATGTGCCGACGTTGGAGACCTTAGCAGCGGTAGACCTTCTTCGTCAGCAGGTTCCTGATCTAAAAGTTCGCGTGGTGAATGTGGTGAACCTCATGAAGCTGCAACCGCAAAACGAGCATCCGCATGGGCTGTCCGACAAGGAGTTCGATACCCTCTTCACGACGGATAAGCCTATCATTTTCGCTTTTCATGGGTACCCATGGTTGATTCACCGGTTAACGTACCGTCGAACGAATCACCACAATCTTCATGTCCGAGGGTATAAAGAAGAGGGCACCACAAGTACGCCCTTTGATATGGTCGTCCGTAACGATTTGGATCGGTTCCACTTAGTGGAAGACGTCATCGACAGAGTTCCAAAGCTTGGCTACCTCGCTGCGTATGCCAAACAAGCTGTTCGAGACAAACTTATTGAACACAAAGAATACATCGTGACTCATGGGGAGGACATGCCGGAAATTCGAAATTGGAAGTGGCCCCATTAGTATTGGGTTCCTGTCCTTGTGGAGTTTCCTCAAGGAAACTAAAAGGGATTTCACGAAAACCGTTCATGACATGAGCAAGGATTAATAACGTTATGCCCTGTGAATGCCCCGTCATTACGCTCTCCCCACGGGACTACGACGCCGTTTTATTCGATCTTGACGGAGTTCTCACGAAGACGGCCCGCATCCATGCCTTGGCCTGGAAAAAGCTGTTCGATCGGTTTCTCGAGCAACGGTCGACAGAGATGGGCGAACCGTTCGTTCCCTTTGACTTCGATGCCGACTACCGACGCTACGTCGATGGCAAGCCCCGTTATGATGGCGTGACAGACTTCCTCCTGTCGCGAGGAGTCGAGCTGCCACATGGCACATCCGAAGACGGTCCTGAGGCCCCAACCATTCGAGGACTGGGAAACCTTAAAGACCAGTATTTCCTCGAACATCTCAAGCAACACGGCGTCGAGTCTTATGAGGCGGCCATCGGGTTGGTGCAAACGCTTCGGGCTCAGGAGATGAAGACCGCTGTCGTCTCCTCCAGCAACAACTGCGCCGAAGTACTCGAAGCTGCGGGTATCGCCCAGCTGTTCGACACTCGAGTAGACGGGATCGACACCACGCGACTTAAGCTGAAGGGCAAGCCCGCACCGGATGCATTCCTTGAGGCGGCACGGCGCCTCGGGACCGAACCCTCGCGGGCCGTTGTTGTAGAAGACGCGATGGCCGGAGTTGCGGCTGGGCGCGCGGGCCAATTCGATTGTGTTATCGGAGTCGATCGAAGTGGGCACTCGCAGGCGCTTCGCGAGGCCGGTGCCGATGTCGTAGTGAACAGTTTGGGCCAGGTTCAGGTGTCGGTCGAGCCCCCATCTACGTGGTCTCTGGTATTCGAAGGGTTTAATCCGGTCGAAGAGGGAACCCGCGAAGCCTTATGTTCCTTGGGGAATGGTTATTTCACGACCCGTGCGGCCGCACCATGGGTAGTGGCGGATGACATTCATTATCCGGGAACTTACATTGCTGGCGGCTACAATCGCCTGCAGTCCAAGATCAATGGACGAGTGATTGAGAACGAAGATCTGGTGAATTTTCCCAACTGGCTCACCCTTGCGTTTCGTATCGGCGATCAAGCCTGGTTCGATACGAGATCGGTCCAAATTCTGTCCTACCGCCAGGAACTCGATTTGAGGCACGGCGTGCTATTGCGGACCATACGCTTTGAGGACGACCAAGGGCGGCGTAGCAGGTTGCAGGAGCGACGCCTGGTCTCGATGCGGGACATGCACCTGGGCGCACTGGAGTTGACGCTGACTGCCGAGAATTGGTTCGAACGTGTCACTGTCCGTTCCGCGATTGACGGGCGTGTCGTCAACGCTGGAGCCAAGTTGTACCGCAACTTCAACCAGAAACATCTGGAGCCGCTGGGAAGTGAGGTCGTGGGTAAGGACACCGTCTATCTGCTGGTGCGCACCGCGCAGTCACATCTCCATGTCGCACAAGCGGCGCGAACGCAAGCATTCCTCCAAGGGCAACTGCTGGACGTCCCACGCCGCAGCATTGAGGAACCAGGCTATATTGGGCAAGAGTTGGAAACCGACCTACAGGCAGGCGAGACCCTGGTTCTGGAAAAACTGGCTTCCGTGTATACCTCCCGCGATCACGCCATTTCGGAGTGCGGGCTGGAGGCCCGTAAGGCGCTTGCGCGTGCCGGGAACTTTGCCGGGTTGATGGCGGATCATATTCTTGCCTGGAAGAAACTGTGGCGCCATTTCGACATTCATCTCCAACCCGCCGCTTCGGAATTTAAATTGAACATCCCCATGCTGCTTCGGTTGAATATGTTTCACCTGCTGCAGACGGTCTCCCCCAATTCCATCGGACTCGATATAGGCGTACCTCCGCGGGGCTGGACTGGGGAGGCCTATCAAGGCCACATTTTCTGGGATGAATTGTTTATCTTCCCATTCTTCAATATGCGCATGCCCGAAATCACTCGCGCGCTGTTGATGTACCGGTATCGACGTCTGGGTGAGGCTCGTGCGGCCGCCCAAAGTGCTGGCTACAAGGGAGCCATGTATCCATGGCAAAGCGGGAGTGACGGACAAGAGGAGACGCAAGTTTTCAACCTGAACCCCCGGTCACGACGCTGGATACGCGACAACAGTTACCTGCAGCGCCACGTGGGCAGCGCCATTGCCTACAACGTATGGCAATACTTCCAAGTCACCCACGACATCGAGTTTCTACAGTTCTACGGCGCCGAACTGGTTCTTGAGATCGCTCGCTTCTGGTCAAGCATCGCGAGTTTGAATGACGATCGTGGGCGCTACGAGATCCGCGGCGTGATGGGTCCAGACGAGTTCCATGACAGCTATCCGGATTCCCCAACATCCGGCCTCAACAACAATGCGTATACCAACATGATGGCTGTGTGGGTCTTGTGTCGGGCACTAGAGGTGCTCGACCTCCTTCCTGACCTGCGCCGAGCGGAACTCACCACGCAATTAGGATTGTCCAGAGAAGAAATCGCGCGCTGGGACGACATCAGTCGCAGGATGTACCTACCCTTAGAGAAAGATGGGATTATCAGCCAGTTCGAGGGCTATGAAACATTACGCGAGTTCTATTGGGAGGACTACCAAACTCGTTACGGCAATATCCAGCGTCTCGACCTCATTCTCGAGGCGGAGAATGACAGCCCCAATCGCTACCAGCTTTCGAAGCAGTCGGATGTGCTCATGTTGTTTTACCTATTTTCCGCCGAGGAACTAGGCGAGCTGTTCGGGCGTCTGGACTATCCGTTCGAATATCAAACGATTCCACGCAACGTCGCCTACTATGCCGACCGCGTGGCCCATGGCTCAACGCTGTGTCGTGTGGTGTGTGCTTGGGTCCACGCGCGTTCCGACCGACCACGCGCCATGAACCTTTTTGCAGAGGCGCTTCAGAGCGATGTGCATGATATTCAGCAGGGCTCCACTGCCGAAGGTATCCACTTGGGTGCCATGGCGGGAACGGTCGATCTGGTGCAGCGCGTCTCAACGGGCATCGAGGTCAAAAACAATGTACTGCGGATCAATCCGGAATTGCCTCAGGAAATTGGGCGCCTGGATATGCGAATCCGCTATCGAGGGCATTCGCTTGATTTGCGGCTGACGCACGACTCCCTCACGGTGCGTGGGCGGGATCGCGGGGCGCTCCCGATCACCTTGTCCATCAACGGCACGATCGACACCTTCGTGTGCGGGACGACCCGCGTGTTTCCAATGAGGGGAAAGCGTAGAATAAGTAGAGGTCTTATGAAGCAGGAAGCAGCGCTGACACTCGAGGAGGAGTGCTGATTACTTCATTCGAAAAAGGGAAAAACTTCGTAACGGACCGAATTGAGGAATTGATTAACGAAACTGTTTGATGTGGAATGGGCATTCTTTAACGATCGGTAGATTTGAAAAGGTCTCGAGATGAAGCATGATCCCCACCCTCAAGACGCCAAGTCACCACGTCGGGATTTGAGCATGGCCAAAGTGGCGCAGGTGAAGGACCCCGTCTGCGGCATGATGGTGGATCCGCTCAATGCGGCAGGAACATACGAACACAACGAACAGACCTACCACTTTTGCAGTGCGTATTGCCTGAAGCGATTCGGTTCTGATCCAGAAGGATTCCTGAAGGGAAAATCTCAGTCGTCCATGATGAATGAGGTATCTGCGGGAGCCACCAAATTTATTTGCCCGATGTGTCCGAACGTCGAAGCCGACAAACCGAGCGCATGTCCCACATGCGGCATGGCCCTCGAACCGGAAATCGCTGTCGCAACACCCACCAAGACGGAATATGTGTGTCCCATGCATCCAGAGGTAGTGCAGGACCAGCCGGGTTCCTGTCCCAAATGCGGCATGGCTCTCGAACCTCGAACAGTTTCGTTAGAAGAGGAAGAAAATCCTGAGCTGGCCGACATGACGCGGCGGTTCTGGATTGGTCTGGTGCTGACATTACCGGTATTTTTCTTGGCGATGTCCGAAATGATTCCCGGACAGCCCGTTGAGCAAGTCCTGTCACCTTCGGTCATGTCATGGGTGCAATTGGCGTTAGCGACACCGGTGGTCTTGTGGTGCGGATGGCCGTTCTTTCAGCGCGCATGGGCTTCGCTTCTCAACCGCAGCCTGAACATGTTTACGCTGATTGCGTTGGGGACCGGCACCGCTTATATCTATAGCGCCGTGGCTACTCTTGCTCCTGAATTATTTCCCGATTCATTCAGAGGAGCCGGTGGTGAAGTTGCCGTCTATTTTGAGGCGGCTGCCGTGATCACCGTGCTGGTGCTGTTGGGCCAGGTCTTGGAATTGCGGGCTCGCAGCCAAACAGGCAGCGCCATTAAAGCCTTGCTTGGCCTGGCACCAAAAACCGCCAGGCGCATTGGGGAAAATGGGGCGGAAGAAGACGTCCCTGTGGAATTGGTGCATCCAGGGGACAAGCTTCGTATCCGCCCAGGGGAGAAAATCCCGATCGACGGAGTCATCCTTGAAGGTCAAAGTGCGGTGGATGAATCGATGATTACCGGAGAATCGATTCCGGTGGAAAAAGAGGCCGGGGCTCAGGTCACCGGGGGAACGGTGAATGGCACGGGGGCTTTAGTCATGCGAGTTGAACGAGTGGGTCGGGATACGGTGCTGGCCCAGATCGTCCGCATGGTGAGTGAGGCCCAACGCAGCCGGGCGCCCATTCAACGGATGGCCGACCTGGTGGCTGGCTATTTTGTTCCGGTTGTCCTAGGGATTGCGGTGCTGACCTTCTTGATCTGGGCTTTTTTTGGTCCGGAGCCTCGTATGGCTCATGCGCTGGTCAACGCTGTCGCAGTCCTTATCATTGCCTGTCCATGCGCGTTGGGCCTCGCCACCCCCATGTCGATTATGGTGGGGACCGGACGAGGAGCCACTGCCGGGGTCTTGATGAAACATGCGGAAGCCCTGGAGCAGTTAGAAAAAGTGGATACCCTAGTCGTCGATAAAACGGGAACGCTCACGGAAGGCAAACCCAAACTGATGTCGGTGGTTTCCCTTTCCGATCTGAGCGAAGACGATCTTCTGCGATTTGTAGCCAGTCTGGAACGAAACAGCGAACATCCTCTGGCCGCGGCCATTGTGAATGGGGCAAAAGACAAAGGGCTAGACTTGTGGGAGGCTCAAGACTTTCAGTCGAAAACCGGCAAAGGCGTCATCGGAACCGTTCAGGGAAACATCATGGCACTCGGAACACGGAAATTTTTGGAGGAGGATTACCAGGTAAATCCCTTGGCATTCGCGCCGTTAACGGACAAGGCCGAGGACATGCGCCGAGACGGTCAAACCGTCATGTTTGTGGCCATCGATCATCGGGCTGTCGGAATCGTAGGCGTGGCCGATCCGGTCAAAGCGTCGACCCCGGAAGCCATTCGCTTGTTACATGAAGAAGGCATTCAAGTGGTTATGGTTTCCGGTGACCATCAGCAAACCGCAAACGCCGTCGCGCAGAAACTTGGCATCGATGATGTGAAAGCGGAGGTGTTGCCCGAGCAGAAAGCCCAAATCATTAAACAACTCCAAGCAGAAGGAAGAATCGTGGCCATGGCGGGAGACGGCATCAATGACGCGCCAGCTCTGGCTCAAGCTCATGTCGGCATTGCGATGGGGACCGGAACGGATGTGGCTATGGAAAGTGCCGGAGTCACCTTAGTGAAAGGTGATCTTCGAGGCATTGCCCGTGCCCGCCGGCTCAGCCAGGCGACCATGCGCAACATTCGTCAAAATCTCTTCTTTGCCTTTTTCTATAATGCCATTGGGGTACCGATTGCCGCCGGCATTCTCTATCCGACATTTGGCATCCTGTTGAGTCCCATGATTGCCGCAGCCGCTATGACCTTTAGCTCGGTGTCAGTGATTACCAATGCCCTACGATTGCGAACAGTAAGACTCTAATTTCTCCACAAATATATCCAAGGCTTTGCTTGTGCGATTCAAGTACTCAAGGAAACGGTCAACAATTCGCACGGCGAAGTATTTCACCCACCGAATTGAGCGGGATCATCGAGGAGTCAAACAACGCATCTGAGTCATGCAGACGTTTCAGGTGTTTCGGAATGCCCAAAGCACGATTGCCGGGGTTGAACTGGCTCATCAGTGTCGGAAAGGAAAACGAAGACGGCGACTCGAGAAGCAGGGTCGAGGTGTGTCTGAAAATCCCTGGATGGCCTTACTGGCCGCGTAGACAAAATTCTTATGTCGGAAGAGGCGTCTGCTCACTCTCCACAATTGACACTATTGCCTTGTTTAGAGCGCATTCACTTGTTGACGTCCGGTCACGCGCATACTAAGGACTTTTCTGATCTGTGAGATTTCCACACAAGTTGGTGAAAGATTCGTGAAGAGTCTCTTTATCATTCGGCCTCTTAACGACCTATCCCCAAGAGGGTTTGAAGTAATTCATCTGCCACGGTAAGCAATCGAGCGGAAGCTTCAAACGAACGTTGAAAGGTCAACAGATTCGTGAGTTCTTCATCTAAAGACACCCCTGATACGCTTTCTCGTAAACTTTGAAGTTGGTCGAGGTTGAGCGTCGTATTGGCCAAAGCCAAATTCGATTCCCGCGCTGCGCTGCCCACATTCCCTAACGTAATGGTCTGATAATCGTTTAACGTTAAACTCCCGAGCGTGGTCTGGCGAGTCGTGTGGATATTTACGAGTGCTAACGCATTCGTATTATCGCCTGGCAGGCCAAGAGCGGTAGAAGCAGCCGCTATTTTATCCGTATTCGTCACAGCCAGGCTCAAGCGTTGCGCAGCGCCCTTATGCGCACTTACCTGGAAAAAATCCCCGGCTGCGGGTGTACCGGTCAACACCACATCCAGTCCATCAAAATTGATGGCCACCCCGGATGTGTACGTTCCCGACGTGACCGCTCCTCCCGTCTCCGTATTCACAATGGAATAGGCCGAAGCACTTGAAAATTGCACTTCGTAATTCTGGAAGGTCTGAAGTGTTGCATCCGTAATCGCCACGGAACTGCCCAAGGCCGTTCCACCATTGGTAGCACTTGCCACGGGAGCTTGAGGGGTTAACGCCGTGAAAAAAGGGTTATTGGTTGATCCATCTAACGCAAAACCAGCCTGATGCTGTTGGTTAAATTCATTCACGAGGACCGCCGCTAACCGATCGACTCGATCCTGAAAGGCCACCATATCGGTATCTCGGACTGTCAGCAGTCCCCCAATCTTCCCCCCTTGAATTTTTTGAGAAATAGCAAAGGCCGTGCCGTCACTGCGTACAAAAGCCACATCCTGAAATGGGGGATTATCAGCATCTGGAATCGCGGTCAGCCCATTCGCATGATTTCCGCCAACCAACAATTGCCCTCCAACATTAATGCCAACTCCATCGCGTAATTGCACTTGTTCGATATCAACCAATTCCGCCAAATCCTTAATTAACACGGCGCGCTGGTCTCGTAAATCTAGGGCTTCACGCGCGCTGGATTCTGCCTTAAAAATGTCATCATTCAGTGAAGCAATACGCCCAGCTAGGCCATTAATAGTTTCAAGATGTCGATTGATTTCTTGATTGACGTCTAAGCGAATTTGATTGAACGCCTGGGCTTGATCCACCACGCCCTTGGTTAAGGTTTGTGCCTTGGCGAGAAGCACCGTTCGCTGAATGGGACTTTCCGGATTGGTCACCACATCCCGGAGGGCATTAAAAAATTCTGTCACACTATTGGCAAGCCCTGAGTTTTCGGTTTCAGCCACAATGCCATCGGCCTGAGATAAGAAGCTCGTGCGCGCCGAAAGGGATCCAAAGTCTTCATGTTCAGCGATTAATTGATTTTCTAGAAAAACATCGACAATCCGTCGGACATTGGCCACTTGCACGCCGCTCCCAATGACCCCTTCAGAGGGGCGATTGGTCTCTAACACCACTTCTTGGCGAGAGTAGCCTGGGGTATTGATGTTGGAAATATTCTGGGCAGTCGTGGCCAGTCCTTGTTGGTGAGCCTGGATCCCCGA
>JAJDBQ010000003.1 GCA_029261255.1 Nitrospirales bacterium | reverse complement strand
CCCCCTTCGCCTTCATCGTTGGTGTGCAGTGAGGCGTGAACTTAGCTGTGGCCGAGTTCTTTGCGACGGTTCGAACGGCGAGTCAAAATCCACCCTTCGACGATCACCAGACCCACGGCGGCTAATCCTGCGTACCATTTTGCTTCTGCTGGCACGGGTGGCTCTAACACGAGGTAATAAAAGGCCGAGACGCCCATCTTCCGGCCGACATCCCCATTGTGGCCATCCCACACAAAGAAGTTAATCGGAATATACTTCCCTAACTCAATATAGGTGTCTTCTTCATAGTCGGCTTTGAGCGGTCGAGTAATAATGACCGTCCATCGACCATTCTTCCATTCGGCTTTGACCAATTTGAGCTTCTCCGTAAAGTCATCACGATCTTCCAGGTCGACATCCCACCCTTGGCCTTGATACGCCATGAGATTCCCGTCGGCTGTCCATTTCGCGATATCGACAGGAAAGCCCTCATCACCCCAGAAGTAGCGAGGTTTCCGTGGAGCTGGGAGCTCCTGGTATTTAATGGGCATTTGGAACGCGAGCCCATCATTAAAGACTTGATAGCTGGTCTGCTTCGCGGCAATCGAGTCAGGATGCATGCCATCATCATCAAACTTACTGCCACCGGGCTCTTGTTCGACAATGCCATAGTCTTTGAGATTCACTTCAAACGGGTCCCAATCGACTTCACCCTCTTGAATACTATGGGTGCGATCATCCCATCGGAACATCATGGTGACATCGGTTTCGTTGTACATCGATTGCACCCAAATGTCGTCAATTCGATTGACGAAGTTCCGTGGTTTATGGGTAATTTGCCCCCCAATTGCCACCAGCCGACGACCTTCTTTTTGCCAGCGTTCGTCATACCAGCGTGGATCATGCTCATCCGTGGGCAACTCCCCTTCCGCAAACTTTGAGGGAATCACGAAATTCACTTTGGGCTTATCCGTGAGTGGATCAATCCCGCGCGGTTTGGCCGCAAATAAATTGGCGGCAATTTCATCCGTGACTTCCCCATCAGCGATATCGACATCACTATCCCGTTCACAGAGATGATTCACATAGTTGGCGATATGCCACCGATCTTCAATGGTGGTGTTATCCGCGAACGAGGGCATCGGGGTCCCATTGATCCCGGTTGAGAACGTCCGGAAAATATTCTTCACGTTGTAGGCATCTTGACGACTGCCTCGAAAGTTCCAGCATTTGTGCCAGTCAGCTGGTTGAATGGAGAAGCCCCAGTCATCTTTGAGGTTAAACGCATTCCCATCACCACGACCTTCAACGCCATGACATTCAATACATTTATTCTCAACCACGAGCTCAGCCCCGCGCTTAATGGACTCAGCCGATGGGGGGACAGCCGCCCCGGCTAATTTTTCCAGTTCGAGGATATGCAGCTCTTCAAACTCATCATCTTGCCAGGACCGGTCTTTGACGAGCTCTGAGGTCACAAACGCTAAGACATCCTTGCGTTGGTCTTCGTTGAGAATGCCTTCCCATGACGGCATGGCCGAGCCAGGCAGACCATGCGTGACCGTTTGCAGCAAATCGACATCAATGAGTGGCAGTTCGCCACTCGCGGTATGTCTGATCTTAAACGTCCCGGCATTAAAGTTTCTGGGGCGCGGCCAGAGCCGGTCGGCACCGGGGCCATCCCCTGAACCATTGACCCCATGACACCAGACACATTTTGTGAAATAGACCCGCTTCCCTGCTTCAATTTGTTCGGCAGGAAATGGGGCCGGTAATTTGCCCGTAATAAATCCTTCCGCATCTTGCGCCAGGACCGGGCTACTCAAGCCGAGGCCTGCGAGAAGGACCCCAGCGGCCAACATACTTGCCATCAAGCGTGGTCGCCGATTCTGAGTCGGTTGCTGTCTGTTCATGAGTTCCCTCGTTGTTCCTGAATAAGCGGTATGTGTCAATTTCCTCGTCATTGGCGTTGGCCTCCTCAATCCCACGTCCGTGGGTAGTAGCCCGTGTGCCAATATTCGAACATAATCACTTTCCAAATTTCATCCACCGTCAAATGTTGCTCCCAGGGTGGCATCACTGACGCCCAGGGGAATCCTTCACCAGGTAACCCAATGCCGCCCTTCGCCACACGCCAGAACACAAAGGTTTCTTGCAACTGGGCGATGGTGCCCGCGTCTGTGAAGTTGGCAGGAATCGGATTGAAGGCAAAGGCCCAGAGACCCCGTCCGTTCAAATTATCGCCATGACAGAAATGACAATTTTGAAAGAAGATCTCGCCGCCTTCACGGACATGCTTGATATAGCCCTTGGCATTGGGATCCCACGGATTGTCCTCTGAACTGTTGACGTCTTTCATCAACCGCCCCATGGATTGGTCGACAATATGCGCATTGGAATAGGCCGGATCATATTTACCCTCAGTGTCAATGCGATAGGGTTGTTGAGCCGTTTGCAAGACATAGGTTTTGCCATGAACTTTTGTCGTGGCTGGTGGGGCGGGATGCACGGTGCGCAGCTCAATGGGTTCATCAAAACTTGGCAACAGTGAACTATAGGCAAATGCGCCTAACCCAATGGGCAAGAGCAACAACAAGGCGGTGCGAAGCACTTTGGTAAAAGCATTGTTTGCGTCCAGGACACTGATGATGGGCCGCTTGAACTCGAGCCACTCTTCTTGTGAGCCCGAGACCCACATAAAGATCCCACAAGCTGAAACCGTGCCATAAATGGCCCGGACACTAAAAGGAATCGGAGGATAAATCCGATACTTCAAATAGAACATGTTCACAAAACACCAGACGAGGATCCCTGCCCAAAACTTGGGGACACCAATACCGGCTTTCTTGAGCATGTAGTTACAAATCGAAAAGAACAGAATACAGATGGCCAGCTCCGAGATCATCTGCATTGGCATGTAGCCTTCTACTAATTTTAGCCACGTCATGTTTGTAACCTCGCAAGGTGGGGAAATATTTCAAATGTGTTACGCGAATATCTTACTGAAAACGTATGCTTAAGCATGGTACTTGTCTCCTACAAGGCATAGTAATACACGAGAATAGCAGTCTTTCTTATAATAAAAAATATGGCGATAATTGTCTTGATCTTTAAATGGTAATTGCTGGAAACCTTCGACAGACTCCTGCTCATTCTTACCTGAGTCATTACTGATGGATACGAAGGAAAGGGAAATAATCTTGAGGGTTATCTATCCCGTTCATTGTGTTCTTGGCGAGTCTGACCGTGGGCTATATTAATGAGGTTAGGGTCTAGCTGCAGGCTGAAATGTTGAACGCCGTAAAAGAACATAGGCTCCAAACAGGAGGCTGACCAGAATCATCGTTGTACGCGTGGAATGATAGCCTTCGATGAATTGTGTCGTGAGTTCGCTGATGCATCCTATTCCTAAGTAGACTAAATAGCCCCATAGAGCCCAACGTTGACGTGTAAAAAAACCATAACCCAGAGCCCAATGAATAATAGGATGTTGGTATTTCACGAAGACCCCTGCCAATCCAGTGAACGTGGTTCCAAAAATTTTGAGTGCGTAATCCGGATAGGCGGCAATCCAAATCAAGTCCATAGATCCGGCAAGAACGAGAAGGATTCCAAAGATTTGAATGTCTCGCCCTTGCTTCCAAGATGTGAATTGAGATTGTGCTGGCCTTATGGATGGAGAAGTGACGCTTTGTTCAGCCATGGGTGAGTTCTGTGATGTGGTGAGAGATAGACTCTTACTTCTCTTAAAAGGGGTGAGAGATTGACAGGAGATAGTTCTAATAGTTTTTCAAGGCTTCTTCGACGTCATGCACGATTAGCTTTGACAAAGGCTTTTGGCTTGGACGGTAGCGTGCGATTATGATGCCGTCTTTACTGACAAGAAACTTTTGGAAATTCCATTTGATTTCTCCTTTGAAAGGAGTGCGCTCTGTGAGATAGCGATAGAGGGGATGTTTCTGATCACCCAGAACGGTGATTTTACTGAACAGCGGAAACCCCAAGGAATACTTGGTATAGCAAAAGTCTGCGATCTCTTTGTTGTCACCAGGCTCTTGTCTGCCAAAATCATTGGCCGGAAAAGCTAGGATCGTAAACCCTTCCTCCCGATATAGTTCATATAAAGTTTGGAGGCCTTCATATTGGGGGGTATTTCCGCAAAAGCTGGCGGTATTTACCACCATCACGACCTTACCCTTAAACTCACTTAATTTTCGAGGATTCCCGTCAATATCGGCCATGGTGAAATCATAAATTTGAGTAGATGGATTTTCTGTATCAGGATGCATGAGTTCGGAGGTTGAAGCGACAAGGTTAATCGGTGGTTGGGCCAAGGCGTGTTCCGGAACGGAATCCGTGAAATTGATGGGAGCGATGATTGATAGACTCAATAAGGCGGTCTTGAGCACGATTGTGCGAATGTTGGACATGGAGGTTTCTCCCGTGAATAGAGTTCTTCTTTTGGTTGAATGATTCATAGCGATTTTCCTAGAGCGTCATCACTGAATTATGTAAAGAGTCGAAGACATTTGTATTTCAAAATTTCATAAGCTATCGGCTTGGTGAGAAAATCTTTAGCTCCCGCTTCGATGGCTTTGATCATCGCCGAACGAGTCGTGTCGGCAGACATGACAATAACTGGGATGGCGTTGGATTCTTTTTGAAGATGGAGCAACATCGTTAAGCCATCCATAACAGGCATTTCTAGGTCCAGTATTATGCCTGAAAAGGAGTGTTCCTGAAGGAGAGCAAGACCCTCCACGCCGTTAGAGGCGGAGTATGCCAGAAAGCCAAGTTCCCTCAGGCCGTCGACAAGAAAAAGTCGGATGTCCTCATAATCATCTACGACCAGGATTCGTCGATCTGTTGAAAAACGGGTCTCTGGTTTCTGATCACCTGAGGGCAATCTTTTGTAGGGGCTCATCCATCATCATATCGATAATCAAAGGGATTCGGGTAGGAGAATATCAAGAAACCTTAGACGGGCATGGTTTTTCGTTCATTTTTGAAGATAGTGGATTCGTGGATGAAAATAGAGTGCGACTATCGAGTGAGCCAGGCTTGGATTTCTTCGGCGGTTCGGCGTCCAGAATACAGGGCGCCATCAATCGTTCCGGTTGTTCCAAAATCTCCACAAATAAATAATCCATCTCCAAGATGTGGTTGAAAAGAGTAGGGGGTTGAGAACGGTGCAAGTTGTTGAGGTTGAGCCATCTCAATAGTCGAAGCCCGAAGAAATTTCCAATCATTCACGCGAGGTCCAAACCAACCGAGTAATTGATCGCGCACTGGCTTCTCTAGATGTGCAGGAGATTGAGCTGCGCGGTCGATAACCGAGACCGAGACTAATTGCTCGGATGTTACAGATACTATAAGTGGTTTTGTGCAAGGCATCTGGCTAGGCTCCAAGATGGAAGCATGGCCTAGTAATCCTATTATACGATTGGAGGATGCCACGATGAAGTATTTTGCTGCCTTAGATGTCTCAGACAAGGAA
>JAJDBQ010000200.1 GCA_029261255.1 Nitrospirales bacterium | reverse complement strand
TTCTGAGCCAATTAAATTCAAAAATTCCACCATGGCTTTTTCTGAATCCAGCAGTCCTTCATCCATGTTCACATCGATGATTTGGGCTCCTCCCTCCACTTGCTGACGAGCCACCGCTAAGGCTTCTTCTAACTCTCCATTTAAAATGAGTTTGGCGAATTTCGGTGACCCCGTGACATTGGTCCGTTCACCGATATTGACGAAATTGGCTTCCGGCCGAATCGTCACCGGCTCAAAACCACTTAATCGGGTCACTCGAGAGACATGCGTTTTCTTGTGCGGTGCACAATCTTTCACGCCTTCCGCAATGGCTCGAATATGATCAGGCGTACTGCCACAACAGCCGCCCACAAAATTGACCCATCCTTGAGTCGCAAAATCTCGGAGATCGGCCCCCATACGCTCTGGCGTCTCATCAAACCCACCGAAGGCATTGGGTAATCCCGCATTGGGATAACAGCTAATATAGGTAGAAGCCACCTTGGACAGTTCAGCGATATAGGGCCGCATTTGCGGGGCTCCTAAGGCACAATTAATTCCCACACTCAAAAGATTGACATGGGAAATGGAGTTCCAAAAGGCTTCGATCAGTTGTCCAGAGAGCGTACGACCACTAAGATCCGTAATGGTGACAGACGCCATGATGGGAATTTCGCGATGGATTTCTTCGCAATATTGCGATATCGCAAAAAAGGCAGCTTTGGCATTCAAGGTGTCAAAAATCGTTTCGACCATGATCAAGTCGATGCCGCCTTCAACAAGACCCTTCACCTGTTCATAATAGGCCTGAGATAAATTATCGAACGTGACCGCCCTAAATGCTGGATTGTTCACATCGGGCGACATCGACGCCGTTCGATTCGTTGGACCTAGCGCGCCGGCGACGAAACACTGACGACCTGGTTGTTCGGCCTCGACCCGAGCCGCTGCTCGTTTGGCCACTTGTGCCCCTGCAACATTTATGTCATGCACGAGGGCTTCCATCTGATAGTCGGCCATGGAAATAGCGTTGGAATTAAACGTATTCGTTTCGATAATATCGGCACCCGCCTGCAGATATTGCACATGAATATCTTCAATAATTTTTGGCTGCGTCAGTACGAGCAAATCATTATTGCCTTTGACATCACATACATGATCCGCATGCTGCGTTCCACGAAAATCGGCTTCGGTCAAATTATGGTTTTGAATCATCGTCCCCATCGCACCATCCAACACGAGGATTCGATTATTCAACAGCCCTTCTAATTGTTCATTCATACTCGTCCTCCTAATACACCCATGAAACACACCTGATGTTTAATTACTTTCAGCATTTCGCACCTTCTTCTAAATCTGACTTTCTTGACTTCCACGATTTTCAGCAAATAGGATAAAACATTGCTCACCCGAGTCGCGTTATGACATTGCTTGATCAATTTCATAAAAATAATCTTTCGTGGCTGCATCTTCTCGCCATCACCGTGTTGTTCTGCCTTGGAATGGTCATTGGCTCCGTTGCCAATTCATTTGCACAACCTTACTTTGAGGATGGACTCTTGGGTCTGACTCAAGAGGAATTGCGCACGCAACTGGGTACACCCATGGCGATTCGCTCCCGAAAAGCCGCACTCCGGGTATTTAGCTATTACACGTATACAGATTGGCAAAAATATTTTAAAAATTTAGTTTCCCCTGAAAACGGGGAAGACGTGTATACCTATACCCGTCATGGCATTCAAGTGCGATATTCCTTTACCTATATTCCTGACCTCAATGAAGGTCAAGACTTTCCGACATTGTACGTACGTCGATGTGAAATAGAGTTTTCTCCAGCCGTCTCATTAGAGACGATTCAATCTCTTGTCCCAGAATTTGTCCCGCCTTCTACACCATCTGCTCCAGCGTTTCGTTCGAATTTGTGGGTGTTAGTCTTCAAAGGGCCACCCGCGCCTGAAGCCTCCTTCATCGTCAAGGAACGAGATCGGGAAAAATTGTCTTGGTCATTAGCTTACCAAATGTTTGCAGTTAACGGCATTCCAGACACCCTCTCGGCCAAAACACCAATTGATCGACTGGAGATTTCCGCACAAAGCCTGCAACTGGTGCAAGGACGCCAGCGCCTCACACATGAACCTATTCATAATCCATTTTCTATTGATTTTCAACAACAACCAGATGAAACACCTACCGTCAAATCCATCCCACGCCCTCAGTATGAAGAGTAGATCTGACTCAAGGCCCTAGACATCACTTGAGAGAAATCGAAGGTCTCGTTCCTCACCGATCGACAAATAGCCTTCGCCCCACTGTTCCTCATTATACAGGTTCCATTCACCCGTTTGGCCTTCCGGCCTCAGTCTGATTCCCCAATTTCCCCCGAAGATCACATATGTTGCGCCTGCCCCTGAATCCTCTACTTTTTGGGCATAGGCTGGACACAATGCTTGCTCTGAATCATCAGACCAACCCGTCACTTCACACCATTCTCCTCGAGAGGATCGCTCATACGACTTCACATGTGTCAATTGGCGAGCCGGTCCCACTTCATTAAATCTGACAAAATACGACCCTTCGAAATTTGGGTTTTGTTCAACTTCAACAAACATATCGTCGTTTCCTTGACCCCTTTTCAGAACCACTGATAGAGTGTTTGATTGTTTGCTATAATTACCAAGCGATTCAAGCTTAGCTCTTGGACCTTCACTTTATCTTGATGCATATGCCGATCTCAAACAGCCAAACCACTCAGACATCTGAAATCCCTTGGATTTGCCGCCGACCAGTGCGAATTGGTCTTTATCTTCTCCTAGGAGCCTTTGTGCTCGGGATGATTGGTTGGGGCATTGTCCCTCGAATGTTGGATCCCACGGGTGAACAGCATATCGAGGATAAAGCGGTCATGGCCGGGATGACCCGCGAGCAGGTGATGAAAGCATGGGGTGGTCCTTACCAAATGAACGTCAGCTACACCGAGAAAGGCATGCGTCGAGAAGAATGGGTGTATGAAGACTGGATCGATACCAGCACGATTAAACACCGCTATTTGTATTTTGAAGAAGGAAAACTCTTGGGAGGCTGGTACTAACACCAAAAACCTATCCGATCTCAACTCATTGCTTTAGCCTGCTCACCTTACTCCAATTTTTAGGGAGTTTCGGTAATTTGCATGCGGCGCTCTCTCCCTTCGCCTCCTGAAATAATCAACACCCGCTTCCATTCTCTGACCTGATAGACTGCCCAGGCATTGGCCTCACCCTTATAAAAGGCTTGAGGATCTTCCCCCTTGGCACTCAAGTACGTGGGCTCCATAAACCCCTCATCCATGGCATATTCCATGAGATTCTCAGTCGTGATTCCCTGCCCTCGCAAAGCCACATTGGAAAGAAACTCTAAAATACTTTCGGGATCGGCGATACTTGTTGGTTGCATAGTTACAGACTCCCCGTAGATGTGATATTGTATGGGTAATGGTACATGCCTCGCAACAGCTTTTCGAAGACAAGAACCAACAATAGTAGACGTCCTCCTTTAAGCACAACCCCTCAGACTCTATCCACACCTCAATGTTTAAGACACTCTCTCCCGAACAATTCAGAGATCGAATTTTTGATATCCTCCGGCGCAAGCAACATTGGGTCACGGAGAGCTTTGAAAGCAACACGATCACTAAAAAACAATTAAATATTTATTTCCACCAAGAATATGTCGTGTATATCCGAGACTTTTCAATTCTTCTCGCACAAGTTCTTGGAAAGAATCCTCCCTGGGAAGCCCGCCGACGCCTTGCCACGATCATTTATGAAGAAGAAACTGGAGGATTTTCTCTTGGCCGCCCTTACCAAGAATTATTTCTCCAAATGATGAAAGGCCTCGGATTCAATAGAGCCGGATTTCGTGATGTGGAACTATTAGCTGCCAGCCGAGCGTACCGTGAATGGCTCAATCACATTTGCCAAGAGGACGACTGGACATTGGGCGCTGCTGCCTTAACGATTTTCATCAAAGGGACAGCCGGTGATGCCGAAGAAGTCCTCTATCCCAAAGCCGCACAAAACCAAGCTGAGATTGAAGATATGATTAAAAAATATGCTCTGGTCCAACACCAAGGTCTTTCTGCTGAGTCAATGGATTATATTCGCGCACAACACATGTTTGCTCCAGGAGCCAGAAAAATCATTTACGATATGATTACCCACCATGCCACTGAAACCGACCAACAACATCAAATCCTCTCACGATTAGAAGAAGCGTTAACCTTGTGGGGCCGTTATCAGGATGGCATTGCACGGGCCTGTGGAATTCGGCACACGTAAAAAAACAATAGTCTTCCGTGATAAGAATTCAATTCTTTCCTCAATGCTCTCAGCGAATAAAGACGCTTATCTGACGCGGTGTCTTACCTTTGCGCACGAACTTTCTACCATTCACTCATTACGCTTTCCTCAAAATATGTGGACTGCTTCTTTTGATTGTTGTCGGGACTATTCAATGCTCATGGACACCTACTATCGAGACGCCTCTTCATAACAGTGAACAGGGCAGCATTACCCTACGAACGTCTAACGCCTTCAGCATACAGCCACAACATCCTCAATTCCTCTCAGAACCGCTTGTCAGCCAAATTTTACAAGGAATGTCTCAAAGCCAGGAGAGTGGCATGCTCCAAGAGATTTTTCTTTCAACTCCAGAGCAAACCTCTGTTTTTTCTCAAGCTCAAATTGATTTTTTGGTCCCTCAGATTGTTGAAGCCTTCGCTCAGGCCACATCAGAGGAACTTATCGCATTTCAGGTTGCTGGAGATGGAGATGGAACGAGCCCTGTCAGCGGGACGGTCACTATTTTCCCTCCAGAGACGTTCTTGCTGACATTGAAGCATTCAGGAAGTTACCAAAGAAATTCTTCTAAGATTGGATCTTCTTCACGACAGCTGCTCAGGCAAACCATACTCCTCTATTCAGAAGAACAGGCTGTTCTGCAACAAGAAGACGCGAAACGCTTCATGAACACCTCATCTAAGGATCCTTGGATCGCGATCAACTACGCCTCGATTAAACCATCGGAGGAAAGAAGCACCCAAGAAGAAAACGTCCCACCCACCACGCCCATATCCGGGCATCAATCCCAAAAAAGCCAAACGAAGACGAATACATTCCAGAAACAATTAGAGGATCTGCAAAACACCGTTAATAAACAATCCAAGGAAATTGAACGACTACAAGGAACATCCCTTCCATAAACATCCGCTACCTAGGTCAACGAGCTCAAGGCCTCTCAAATTTTCAGTGCAATTGATTTCCGTCAGACAGTTGTGGGTAGATGGCCTCCTAAAATAATTGCAAATTGATTGAGCACCCATTTCCAGTCGAGAATCGCCACGACCCATTTCGTGGCAATTCGCTGCATACCAAGATCCGGGACTTACAAAATGGCCTCATCCGTGTCTAATCGTCCTGTTTTTTTTCAACTCCCTCTGTTACCAGCAATTCAGCAACTCAAAGGCATTCGTCGTATCCATTACTTTCCGAATGTCGGGTGAGTAGTTAAAGAGCCTCTTCAAGAGCTCACCATCCTGGTGCCAATTCGTGCTTATCGTTGGATAATCAGCATCCCAAGTTACGTTAAACCGTCTCAAGACCTCTTGAGAGTCGAAGAAAATTGGGACGATAATTGGCTCGTAGATCTCGAGGCACAACCCACCACTCTTTCTATATTGCAGACTTCAGTGCTTGCCGGATCCATTAGACAAGTCATCCTTGCACCGAAGCTTGCGGAAAAACCGTTTCCAAAAATTCAAATAGTCGAGCTAGCATATCCATCGTGAAAATCAGCATCGGAAAAACCTCGGTGCCGTAGAGCTCTTGCAAGAGCACTGATACCTGAAGCCGTAATCCCATTTCAACAGCCAGTTCGTTCACCATTTCAACTACCCGGTTTCTAGGAATATCCTTGAGAAAGCAGAATCTTTGAGTACATCATCTCCTAACACTTCTCTTTTTGTGTCGGGCTTGCTCATCATTGTTCATTTTTGAATTCGAAGATTGCTCATGTCCAAGTACGCAGTGAACCTTACAGACCCATCCTCCATGAAAAAATCAAAGTCGATCATCGTTGACTACGCCGGTAATCCTTTGGTCCAATATCAATACAAAAGGGAGACCTACTCATGGTAACGAATGTTGTGCGCCTCCATGATCGCCCGATATGGTGGCATGTCCTTGAAGCTTCCCGAAATCTCCTTTTGCCCTTTGCCGGGTTCATAGGGGTCATCGCTTATGTCCAATCCAATCATTACTCCAAATTCGACGTCCTGTTATTTTTCTTTTTTTTTCTTGCCACAGGAATTGGCATAACTGTAGGCTTCCATCGCTTATTTTCCCATCGAGCCTTTAAGGCTAAACAATGGCTGCGTGTCACATTAGCCGTCCTCGGATCATTTGCCTGGCAACGCCCACTCTTTGTCTGGGTTATGAGACATCGATTACATCACGCCCGTACTGACAAAAAAGGGGATTTTCATTCACCTTACATTCGACATGATGGAACGAAAATTACAGGGACTCGCAAACAATTCCTCCATGCGCATTACATATGGCTTCATTGGTATGACCCCATCATCGCCCCTGAAAGTCCACTGATCAAGGACATCTATTCAGATTCGGCCCTTCGGTGGATTGATAAATATTATAATTTTCTCACCGTAGCCTCCCTCGTCCTACCTGGGATAATGAGTGCTCTATTTTATGGAACGGCAGAAGGGTTTATTCGAGGAGTCATCTGGGGTGGCCTAGCAAGAATTTTTTTCTTACTTCAAGTAATCTGGCTCATCGGTTCCGTGACCCACATGTTTGGGAATAGACCATATGCAACACGTGACGGAAGCACCAATTCCCATACTCTCGGTTGGATTGCTCTGGGGGAAGGGTACCATAATAATCATCATGCCTTCCCCAGCTCTCCTTGTTTTGGCTTTGACAAGAAACAATTTGATTTAGGATGGCTTTTCATTCAATTGATGGAGAAATTTGGGCAAGTGCATGACCTCAAAAATATCCCAGATGCGCGGCATCGTCAATTTCGGAAATCTCACCAGCACCAGGATTCGCTACACACACTTCAATCTCCTACTCACTTATGATGTACGGCGGCCAACAATTTCCCTCTCTATTTACTTGTTCACCTCTCCTCAAACACGAGCGATCATGGTTCTTAACGAAAAATCAATAACGCTTAACATTCCAAACGATATACAGTTTTTCAAAAATATTGGTGAACTGCCCTTAGAGATCCAAATGCGCGGATTGATTCGCGGCCGTACGTTGATGGACATGATAATAAGCGCGTAGGCCTTCACCAAATACTAGGAATGCAAGCAAACTAACATCCCTGACTACATGCCTACTCTACGACACAATACATATACTCATAGGAATTTATGACCCACGTAAATTGACAAAAAATGGAAAGCGTTAAAATCCTGCCAAAGAAAAGAATGCAACCCTTCATATTGGGCATGTGGCAACACCCACCAGTAGCGTTCTTGTCACATCACTATGGCCCTGATTGGATCAGTCATGCTTCTATCTAATCCCATCTGCTGATGATGTGTGAGCACGGCAAAATGGCCACATGCCTACGCGAAGCCGCTCTGACGAAGGGAGGGAACTCCGTGAAAGTTTTATCTCAACAGCCGCATTCATCCATTCCACCGCCAAGCCCCCCAACACTCACCTAAACGCCAAACAGCATTCAGTCCGAGTGTTCGTTACAGAGGCCACTCCTGGATGTCACTCTTGAGATTAATTATAAGTTTCGAGAAAAGAGTTAAGGCGAAAAGTGGGATCTGCAGTTATCCTTGAAGAATTTTTGCTAAAACTGGCCGATCAGCGGCTGGAAATGCATAGGACGCTAAATCGGTTTTCGGAACCCACGCTATTTCCATGCTTTGCAGAGGCTTGGGAATTCCTTGATATATTGAACACGTAAAAAAATGCAACTCTACTTCTTTCTCAGGATAACGATGACGAAGATGATAGAAATGCTCTAGGTCAACAACCTCAATATCGACTTCCTCTTTCAGCTCTCTTTGCAAACATTGCTCCAGAGTCTCCCCCACTTCTTGCTTGCCACCAGGAAATTCCCAAAGCCCTCCCTGATGAACATCAAGCTTTCTTCTCGTTAATAAGAATTTCCCTTGGCACTCCAGAATAGCTGCAGCGACAACGACATTCGGAAAACTATGATGCCGTGAGTTATTCATGAGCAGAAACGGTATGACAAATATCTCGCATAGGACACAGCAAGCAAAAAGGTTTTCGCGCGGTACAGACCGTAGCCCCGAAATCCATTAAGGCTTGATTAAAATCATAGCCTTTCCCTTTGGGAATCAGTTTTTCTGAAAGTATCCACAATGTTGCTTTTTGCTTTTTAGGGTCACCAGTAGCAATAAATATCCGATGTAAGACCCGTATCACATTGGTATCAAGAATGGCGGCATCTTTCTGAAAAGCAAAAGATTGAATAGCTCCTGCGGTATATCGCCCAATCCC
>JAJDBQ010000199.1 GCA_029261255.1 Nitrospirales bacterium | reverse complement strand
TTGAGCCAAGTGAGGAGATCCAGTTCAGGTTGGAGATAGCCAGCCATGGCTGGGTCTTCGGTTGCATTCACGAGATAGAGCACGACATCGGCTTCGTCTTGGACATTACGAATGGCTTGTTGCCCACACCAAAATGGTTTGTCAGCCAAACGATCCCAAACTTGAGAGACGAGCCAGCCGATAGGATTGGAAAGCCCTTGAAGCCGCTTTAAGAGTTTATGACTATTTCCAAAGCCTGGTGTATCCCACAGATGTAAACGCATGCCGTCCACTGTTTCGAGCAATAAGAATTGTTCGTTTTGGATTGTGACATGGGCTTGATCTAACACGTCTCCGACGTCTTTACGTAGGAGCGTACGAGCCAAGGTCGTCTTCCCAATGTTGGTGTGGGAAATCAGAGACAGCGTGATTGAGGTTGGTGCCATTTTCAATTTTTACGCCGAAGCGGGCCATAGTCCGGCTTGAGTCTGCTGGAGAAATTGGTCCGATGAGGTGGTGTTTGCGTTAAACGGTATTAGTGAAAGATGGTATTGACTGATTAAACGTTGCCAGGCTTCTTGTCGTTCGATTACGCGATTTTCATCGATTGCCTGGCTATAGGGTTCTTCATCAAGGAGTACCAACAGTCTCGACCCAGTCTTGTTTGCTCCCGTTTGTGTTTGCATGGAATGAAGCCATTCTCCCTGTACTTCCGTTTCTGGGGTTTGTCCTGCGTTAAAAATCAGTACAGACGTTTGAATGTCAGTGGAGGTTTCAGTGACGTTTGAAAGCTCCTGTCCAAATGGAATGGGTTGGTGCCAGTGAATAGCGGCCAAATTTCCAAAGAGGTCATGCAGTCCAAGGTCCAGAAAGCTGCGTGCGTCAGACGATGGTGCGTAACTGTAAGGAAGGACGTTGATTTGTACGCCTTGTCCACGATCCGGAGCGAGCAAATGGATATAGTATGGATCGTCAAGGGGTAAGGAGAACGTCTTTTTTGTGTGATTCAATGATCGTTGACTCAGCCATATCATGATGCACCGAGGAATGACGATCACGATGAGCGCAGTCAGGGCCCACAGATGAATCCATTGGCCGGCTGGACCATGTTTTGGCGCTTGAAGATTCATAATTTCTGAGAGCTGAGGAAAAGAATACTGGAGAAGCCACGCTGCAGGACCTAAGAGAATGTGAAGGATCCCGTGGACTTGGTTCGCAGAGAGGAATGTGCTTTCCCAAGTCGCCTGGTAGTCGAGAGCCAGACCTCGAGTATACATACCTAGGATCATGCCCATCGCCATACAGGCTGCTCCTAGGTGGAGGAGTTGGCGAAGGCGTCCAGTCCATAACGGTCGTACGTGCGGCCACCATAGTGTCGTGAATCGTGTTGCGGCTTCCTGTGCCCAGGGATCTGATCGCTTCCCTGCGGGCCAGGATCGTTGTCCCCACATTCCCACCCGTTTGGATGCCCACGTCGCTGCCGTGTCTAACCATGTGGTCTTCACCGAGGTTTTCAGAAATGGCAGCAGTGCTGAAGACAGGTAGATTCCAACATTCCACAGTAGCAGCAGAAGAAGGGGGAAGTTGAGTAAGTTGACTCGTTGCGATTCTCCCAGTCCGTTGATGAGTAATCCTCCTATGAGGGCTGGGATGGCGACCAGAAGTGAGGGAATGTTTACCTGAAGGTGTTTCCAAGATTCAGCGAAGGCAGGAAAGGCCTTATGTACAAATGCCCACATGATGTCTGACCGTGTGGTGAGAAAAGACAGGGTCGTTTTAGTTGAATGATCGGATGCTGGATCGTGCTGGTCCCTAGCTTGCTGCGTCGCATGATGTCGCGTGGAAAGAGGAAGGTATTGCCCATGTGGATCCGATTCTTCCAATGCTTGGACGAGCAGGGTTTTTGAAAATTGAGTCCTATCCATAGGGGTTTTGGAGTGGCGATCTCATTATTTGACGTCCCTCAGTGACGAGGCTCTCATGGTACTGCAGAAATCGGATTGAAACAAATAGGGAATGTTGAAAGAAGCCACCAGTGGCGCTCTTTGAGTCAGTAAAAAGTGAGAGGTAAGTAGTAAGGAGAAAGACCATGGTCAGGAAACAATCATATTCGCCATGGGTTTTTCATTCTAGCTTCCTCTGTTGTACTCCTGACGCCTCACGATCTCCGTGAGATTTTTTTGATCATTCCCTTCAGCTTTTGATGTCAGAATTTTTCTAAAGCATAGACGGACTATTTCCGCGAAATATTCGACAGGCTCTATAAGCGGTGGATGACTTAGCGAGTTGTTGAGAGGGTGCTTGTTTGGGATTTCATTGGGTGGAATTGATCTTAGACGGTTGATGTCGGCTCCTTACCTTCCGTAGCTTTGGCAACAGAGGATTCAGAGTCCAATAGAACACTGAGCCCGTACGTCGCGGGGGAACTTTCTAATGCGATTTTGACAATCATCGTCATGGGTACTGATAGCAACATGCCGATAGGTCCCCAAATCCATCCCCAAAACACCAAGGACAGAAATACCACCAGTGTTGACAGGCCTAGTTTGCGGCCCATCAGCTTGGGTTCAATGATATTGCCGAATATGACGTTGACCAAGCCATAACCAGCGGCAACTAAGAGGGCTCGTCCAAGACCGAATTGAATATATCCGAGGAGAACCGGTGGAACAGCGGCGATGATCGAGCCCAAGTTGGGAATGAAGTTTAAGAGAAAAGCGAGGAGCCCCCAAATCACAGGAAAGTCGATACCTAACATGGTCGCCCAAATTGCCACGATAATACCTGTTGCCAAACTCAAGAGTGTTTTGATGGCGAGGTAATTGTTCACAGCATCAGTGATTTTACTGAATTGCGAAAAGGTGCCTTTCGGGTCACCAAAGGCGGCACGGACTTTTTTGGGAAAACTTGAGGCTTCTAACAAGATGAAAATGACTGTCAGGAGGATGAGAAAGGAATTGGCCAGTATGCCTCCTAATCCTGACAGCATGCGTCCCACTAGACGCATGGACGCGCCGGGGTCAACGTATTTGAGTAACATTTCTTCGCTGAATTGAAACCCTAGTCCTTGAACCCATAGGAGGAGAGGTCCCATTTTTTCTGTAAGTTGCGTTTGATATCGGGGAATGGCATCGGAAAAGTCATCTAATGACGTGCCTATCAAGACAATAAAACCAAATCCTAATCCTAAAACCCCAAGAATGACCAAAAACAGCGCAACTGGCGCAGGTATTCCTTTTTCTCTTAGCCAAAATATTGGGGATGCACTGAGTATGGCCAAAAATCCTGCGATTAACAGTGGAACCAGAATCGGCTCAGCGGCTCGCATGCCTGCGACGACGATGACGAATGCTGCAGCTGGCAAGAGGAACCGACTATTGGATTGCTGGGAAAGCGGAGATGATGGCGACATAGGCGAGTCAGACCTGGCAATAGTCTTCGAAAGATATTGTTAATAAAGGAGTCTGCCGTGGGTAGAGGCATCTCTCATATGATGCTCGCTTCTTGTTTTTTTGTCTTGAAGTCGAATTCAATAAGAAGGCTCAGGAGGGGGAGAGGGAGTTGAGAACAAGAATAAGGATCGTATGAAAGAGCGAAGAAGCGATTCTCTATTCATCAATCGCTCTTTGCCGCTGTTGCAAGTAACCGTTTCGAATCGCACCATATAAATCGATGGTCCCTTCCTCAACTCCTTGAAAACTTTTCAATGTCAAAGAGCGAAGATTCACATTTTCGATTGTGGTTAGACCCAAGCGAGCGTAGGTAATCGTGGGATCATGTTGGACCAATCTAGGGGCATCGGCAATTTCAATAATAGGCAAGACAAGCCAATTGAAAGGGTCAAGGAACGTATCTCCAATAAATCCAAATCCATCTCTCAAGGTGAAGGGTCCATAGAAAGGCATGACGAGATAGGGTCCTGGTGGGACGCCATAGCTTCCTAAGGTTTGGCCAAGATCTTCGAGAGGTGTATCTAAGCCAAACATGATTTTGGCAGGATCGAACAAGCCTCCAACTCCCAGCGTACTATTAATCAGAAATCGACTTAATTCAATCCCAGCACCCTGAAATTTGGCCTGAAACAGATTATTTAAGAAACGAGGGACGACCCGGGCGTTTTGAAACATGTTGACGACGCTGAGTTGAACGTCTGGTGGAATAAAAAAATTATAGACTTGTGCCGCTGGTTTGAGCAGGTATTTATCAAATTGGTAATTGAATTCAAAAATAACAGAATTTACTGGCTCAAACGGGTCATATTCCTCAAGAATTTTATCTTCATCCAGGTCATCATCAAAGGGATCAAGGAGTTCATCCTCAAATCCCTCATTTTCGTTGAGTGCTGTTTCTGCAGACGTTAGAACAGCAGGCTCGTTTCCATTTTCTAGGTTATCGAGAGTACGGGTTGGTTGATCGTTTCCCGCACATCCACTGAATCCGAGAGCAAGACTAAGAATCAACACCACCCATATGGGCACGAGTCTGTCGCTAGATCTAGAGTTTGTTGATGAGGGTGATTGAGAGTGCATGTGCATTTTACTGGATAGGGCTGTGTTGCATCTCCATGAAGCTATTCTTTTGCAGAAACCGGAAAAGACTTCATAGAAAACGAAACGGACTCTAGCAAAATCATGTGATGAATCCAAGAAAGGCTTTCCTCGTTTGTTTGTATGTTGATGCTACTGCTGTTGAGCGTCGTTATACGCAGGTCTAGCGAAGTTGGTGATGCATCGTCAGATTGGCTAACAGATTATTACAAAGAACGCGAAAGAAAATCATATATTGAACATAAAATAGCTTTTTTGCTGATGACGATTTCTTTCTCCTGTAAACAGGCTCGACGATTTTCATATTCTTCATACGACAATCAGAGTTCTTCCCATCACTAGTACGCAGCACTTTGTTGCAACAAATAGCAATCTTCCTAATATGCGTTAAAAAGAGGGATGGCATTTCCTTTGCTCCTCTGTGTATGACGAGAGCGCAATGTTTAGTGAATGTCTGTACTGCGCTGTCATCGGAGACAAGCAAGGCTGTTACGACCATCAATAGAAGGGAGACAGGAATGAGCCCAACGGTTGCATCGCAAAAATCTTCGTGGAATGGATCGATTAAAAAAGGGAAACGATCTCAGGGCTCGTCGGTAGTATCCCCTAAAAAGACCTTGACTGGAGACAGTGCAGCGAGTTTGCCCGACCGGGAGCTTCCGCTCTATCTGAAGGAAATTGGACAGGTCTTGCTGTTGGACCGAGCTGGCGAAGTGACCCTGTGTAAAAAGATAGAGGAAGCGAAGGAGCACATGGTGGAGGCGCTGTTTGTTTTACCAATGACATTGGATTTTTTGAAAGAACAACGGGGCCTGCTTAGTCAGGGGGAAATATTGGCCAAACATCTTGTCCAAAAGGACAAAGAAGTGGTGGTTGATGAGGAAGTGGAAGTTGAACAAAGCGATCTTTTGGATGCACAAGAAGATGAGGAATTTCGACAACGAGTCATCCAGCAGCTCGATGACCTCTGCCAAAGTATTCAATCCCTTATTGATTCTGATTTGGAATATGGCAACTGCAAGAAGGATAGTTCTGAAAAAAGAGATTCATTAGACAACAGGCAATTCTTGAAATGTTTGGATGAGGTGAATTGGCATCCAAAGTTTTATCATCAAGTAGAAAGTTGTATCCGATCTGTTGAGCGGCAACTTGAGGAAGTGTTGGCGCGACTCGGCGTTTCTCTGAAAGATGTTCACCAAATTGGCCTTCAGAAATTAGACTTGAGCAGCGAAACGATAGCATTCAAGGACATGAACGCTGAGACAACAGATCCGATTCCATCCCGTGGGCATCAAGAAGCCTTAGCAAATTTGAGGTATATGGAGGAGAATCTTCTAAGGATGCCTTTTGCAAATTTTCTGATCAGGATTCGACAATTAGAACGAGCAAAGGGTCGTGTTCATTTCACGAAGCAAGCAATGTTGGAGGCCAATTTACGATTGGTCGTCAGTGTGGCTAAACGTTATATGAATCGGGGCATGGATTTACTAGACCTCATTCAGGAAGGCAACATCGGTCTGATGCGAGCTGTTGATCGTTTCGAATATCAGCGAGGCTTTAAATTCAGTACCTATGCCACTTGGTGGATTCGACAGGGAATTACGCGGGCCTTAGCGGATCAATCTCGAACGGTCCGAGTCCCAGTTCATGTGTGTGATGCGATGACACGGGTGCGGCGTTCATGGGATCGGCTCGCTGTTCAATTAGGGAGAGAACCTAAGCTGGAAGAATTGGGAAAGGTCCTTGACCTCACTGCAGAAAAATTGGCGTTGCTTCTGGATTCCACAAAAGGCGCACTCTCTCTTGAAACGCCTGTCGGCGACGATGAGAATGCGCACTTGTCTGATGTATTGGAAGATCCATCTGCGGTCTCTCCGTTCTATTCAGCCGAGCGAATGGACTTGCAAGAAAAAGTCACAATGTTGCTACATACACTGACGCCAAGAGAAGCGCATATCATACGACGGCGTTTTGGGATTGGCGAACTTGAAGATGCCACACTCGAAGAAATTGGCCATGAATTCTCGGTCACGCGTGAGCGGATTCGTCAAATTGAGGAACGGGCCTTATCAAAGTTACGCGAACCTCAACGC
>JAJDBQ010000198.1 GCA_029261255.1 Nitrospirales bacterium | reverse complement strand
TGAAATTGGAGCGGGAAAGGGGATTTGAACCCCCGACCCTCGCCTTGGCAAGGCGATGCTCTACCACTGAGCTATTCCCGCTCTATAGAGAAGATTTCATTGATTCTAGTGGGCACCCTATAGCCTGTCAAGCAATGGTCTCATGAGAGATGAAGACTCATGACCCTAAAGAAAAATAGTAAATAATCCGAAAAATCAACGAATTCTATCGTCAAACTAAGGAGACAGAGAAAATGTACATCAGTGTTATCGGTACTGGATATGTTGGGCTTGTGACTGGAGCATGTTTTGCAGAATTTGGTCTCAATGTGCTGTGCATGGACAGGGACGAAAGCCGCATTGCAATGCTGGAAGACGGTAAGGTCCCGTTTTTCGAGCCAGGCCTTGCTGAACTTGTTGAAAAAAATATCCAGGCGGGTCGTTTGCGATTCACGACAGATTTACATAAGGCGGTGGATGAATCCCTTGCTATTTTTATTGCCGTGGGTACTCCATCAAGAGATGATGGTTCGGCTGACTTGTCTTTTGTGGATGAAGTGGCGCGAAGCGTTGGCGCACGGATGACGGGATATAAAGTTGTTATTACGAAGTCGACGGTGCCCGTTGGCACGGCGGTTAGAGTCAAAAAACTCATTGAAGAAAATCAAACTGAGCCATGTAACTTTGGTGTGGTGTCTAATCCAGAATTTCTACGAGAAGGTTCCGCGATTGAAGATTTCATGCGTCCGAATCGAGTCGTGATCGGTGCAGATAGCCAAGCATCGGTGGCCATTATGAAGGATCTGTATCGTCCGCTCTACTTGCTCGATGCTCCAGTGGTCATTACCGATATTCCAACTGCAGAAGTTATTAAATATGCGTCCAATGTGTTTTTAGCGACAAAAATATCTTTTATCAATGAAATGGCTAATCTCTGTGAGTTGGTTGGTGCCGATGTGCAGATGGTGTCCAAGGGTATGGGTTTGGATAAGCGGATTGGCTCAAAATTCTTACATGCTGGGCCAGGTTACGGGGGCTCGTGTTTTGGAAAAGATACGGCGGCACTGATCAATATTGGAACAGAAGCCGGTTATGAAATGAAGGTGGCGAAGGCGACGAAACAGGTCAATGAAGATCAACATTCGAGAATGGTCGAAAAAATTCAGACTGCTTTGGGAGATTTGAAGGGAAAAACAATTGGATTGTTAGGCTTAGCGTTTAAACCGAATACTGATGATATTCGAGATTCTCCTGCCCTTGCCATTGCGGGAAAACTCATACAAGCCGGTGTGACGGTGCGAACGTATGACCCTGAAGCCCTAGAAGAATCGATGAAGGTCTTGCCTGATATGGTTCCGTGCCAAGACGCTTACCAGACTGTAGAAGGAGTAGATGCGGTCGTTTTAGTCACTGAGTGGAATCAATTCCGTAATCTCGATTTTGAGCAGATTCGATCAAAAGTTAAATCTCCAATTTTTATTGATCTTCGGAATGTCTATGAACCTGAGCGAATGGCTGAGCTGGGATTTTATTATGTGTCGGTCGGTCGGAAATCGGCTGGAACAAACCCCCTGAAATCGAGTTAAACGAGCAGGGGGTTTGCGTGTGGCTACTTCTTTTTATAGCCCATTCGATCTAAGACTTTCATAATCTTTTTTTGGAGCTTCTCATCGGCCTCACCTAATGCTTGTGCCAATGGTTCCACGGCAGGCTTCCCAATTTTGCGCAAAATTTCTGTGGCGGATTGTCGGAGTTCATCCTCCTCGTTGACCAACAACGGGACAACATCAAGCACACAAGGTGCTCCAATTTTAATCAGTGCGTCATAGGCGCGTTGACGGACATCACCGACTTCATCATTGAGCATTTCGACTAACGGCTTCACGGCTGCTTCGACTCTAAGCTCACCAAGAACTTCAATGGCATGTTTGCGATTGAGCCAGTGCGAATCGGTGAGATCGAGGAGGGCTGCATCAGCTGCCGCAACACTGGGATCCTTGGAGCGGATGCGAAAGCTTTTGACGATGCGTTTGCCTTCTTCTTCAACAACTCGAAGGGTGGCGCCGTCGCCAATTTTTATTTTGTGAAAGTCTTCTAGAGCCTCTTCTCCCACATCTAAGAGGACTGTTTTCCCGTCGTAGGCCAACAATTCAACTTCGATTTGATTGGTCTCGAGATTAATCATTGAAACTTTTTCTGTCACAAGATTAAACCCATCTTTTTTCGTGCCTGATTTCGGGCCGATGGATATGAGTTTTTCTGGTGCTTCATTTGCCATATTAATGATGTATCCTCAGGTATAAAGTGAACAAAGCCAATATGTCTTACAAGGAACCTTTATTTGGTACTCGGAGTCCAGCCCAAACTCGACAGGGCACCCTCTACCGTATCTCGAACCATTTCATTCTCATCTTCTAGTAAGAGCACTAATGGGTCGATGGCCCGGTTATTTTTTAAACGCGCGAGTGATTCGGCTGCATTGCGGCGAACCAACCAGTCCTCATCAGCTAAGGCCTCGACCAGGGGATCGAATGATTCAGGATCACCGATTTTTCCTAATGCCTCGGCGGCATGTCGGCGCACAATCCAATTTGAGGCATGTAACCCTTCGACTAAAGCGGTGGTGGCACGCGAATCGCCAAGTTTTTTTAACACTCTAGCCGCATCTTCATTAAGCGTTGCATCCATCAGAGCATCGATGAGGCCAGGCACGGCGTCCGGGTGTCCAATGCGTTCTAGAGCCCAAATAGCCGCAGTTTTTACCCCACCGTCCTTATCATGCTTGAGCGCATAAACGAGGGGCTCAACCGACTTGAGGGCCCGCAATTTCCCCAAGGCATTGGCGGCCTGTTCTCGGACAGACCATTCATCATCCTCCTTGAGGGCTGTAATGAGCGGATCAATCGCGGGTTCGCCAATTTTCACCAACGCACTGGTCGCGGCTTCGCGAATCACGCAGTCATCTTCCAAAAACATATCAATCAGTTTCGGGATAGCCTCTGACCCAACTTCTCCCAACCGAGCGGCAGCATGATCCCGTAATGATTCGTTGTCATCTCGAAGAGCTGACAACAAGGGATCGACTTGATTTTGTTCCGTCATGCAGTGTTACTCCTTTTCAGCCCAAGCTTCTTCATCCGACTCCATTTGTGCAGTGGCGGCTTCCAGTTTGTCAAGGATAACCCCAGAATTATAGGAAATGAGTCCATCGCGGTCGGTTTTTAACCGTTTAAAAAGTTCGGCATGGGGCCGCAAGATTTCCACATCTTTGACTTTTTCTAACGCTTCCACAGCCAAAATGCGGAGAGGACGAATTGGGATAACCTCAATATATAACTCAACAGGCCTGGAATCACCAATGAGTCCCAAGGATTTTACCGCATGTTCTTTGACCCCCGTGTCATTGTCCGATCGCAGCCGATCCATTAAGGGTTCAACGGCCCGAACATCACCAATTTTACCTAAGGTATCAGCTGCGGCTTCCCGTACGATCCAGTCATCATCTTCCAAATATTCCAGAAGAATTTCGACTGCGGGTCGACCAATACGGTGCATTTGGATGACAGTTTCTTGCCGGACACCTTCTTTTAATTCAGATTCTTCCACATCACGTAAATCATCGAGGAGTTGTTCAATGCGATCTCGGATGGCGCCGAGTTTGCGCAAGGTATCAGTGGCCAGATCACGAAGATTAGGATCCGCCATGGCATCCACGAAGGCATCGGCTGACCGGGGGTCTAACAACTGGGCCAAAATTTCAGCGGCGCGTTCGCGGATGGATTCATCAGGATCTTTCAGGCGTTCTGAGAGTGGCCCAATAGATGTGGGAATGGCCCCTAATAACGTCGTGATGCGATCTCGTATTCGGTCATCTTGTAAATGTTCCAACAAAGCAGCGGCAGTGGCTTCATCCAGAATACCAGCCATGTGTTCTAAGGCCTCCAGAGTGGCCTGGCGAACATCTTCGTCGTCATCTTTCATGACGCCCGCAAGCGCGATACCTGCGCGAGGGTCTCCGAGTCGTGCCAGCATTCTGATCGCTTCGATTTTATAATGCGTGGTTCCGTGCCCGATGGCTTCGATAATGGCTTCGACCGCTTTTGGACCACCTTTCATGCAGGTGGAGGTGGCGCGCATGCGCCGCCAGTCTTCCTCGTGATCCAGCTCAGAAATGATGGTTTCGAATGTTTCTCTTGGCATTAACGTTCAATCGGTTATAGGCGAATTTGTCCAGGGCGCCACCCAAGGTGGGAAAGGGATTCCAACACATGCCGACGCAGATTGTCATTCTTTGTGGTTTTCAACAGTTGTAACAAGGGCGTCTTGGCGGCCGAACCAAAATGCGTCAAGGCTTCGGCCGCTTCTTGTCGAAGCAAGGTGCTGTGTAAGGCTCGCATCAGGACAGGGACGGATTGGGGATCGCCAATCTTCGCGAGCGCTTTCACCGCAGCTTCTAAAGGAGGGAGCTCTTCCTTATATTGAGGGTCTGTACAACCTTCCATGCGGTCTTCGTAGGCATC
>JAJDBQ010000197.1 GCA_029261255.1 Nitrospirales bacterium | reverse complement strand
AAAAATCGAGAGCTTGCTCGTTTGGCGACATTTCCAGAAATGAATCCTAATCCGGTCATCGAAATGGATCTTCAGGAGCGCATTTCGTATATCAATCCCTCGGCAAACCGAATATTCCCTGAGTTAGCTCAATTGGGCCTTAGTCACCCTCTCTTTGTACAAATCGCGGATTCGTTGGAATGTATCATTTCGAGGAAGGAGAAGACGGTTCTTCAAGAAGTGACTGAATCTGATCGTGTTTTCGAAATGCGGATGACCTTGGTGGAATCGAGTCAGGTGTTGCGGCTGTATTTGCATGAAGTGACGCAGCGAAAATTGGCGGAGGATCAAGTTCGGCAGGCAGTACGTGAGTTAGAAATCAGCAATCAGAATTTGGAGCAATCTCGTGATCTGGCTTTGAGTGCGGCGAAAGCCAAAACCGAATTTTTAGCGACGATGAGCCATGAAATCCGTACGCCCATGAATGGCGTCATTGGCATGACAGGTCTGCTTTTAGATACGTCGTTAACTCCTGAGCAGCGGAAGATGACGGAAACCGTGCAGATTTCTGGAGAATCGTTGCTGACGATTATTAATGACATTCTAGACTTTTCCAAAATTGAGTCCGGTAAATTGGAATTAGAGAATATTCCCTTTGATGCTCAGTCTTGTGTGGAGGACGTCTTGGATCTATTGGCCGAGCGCGCCAACGCCAAGAACCTTGAATTAACCAGTTGGGTTTTCCCTAATGTCACGACGGATTTGTTGGGGGATCCTGGGCGGTTTCGTCAGGTGATGATGAATTTAGTGGGGAACGCCATTAAATTCACTGCAACAGGAGAAGTGTCCGTTCAAGTCTTATTAGAAGATGAAACCGACGTTGATGTGGTGTTGCAAGTCCAAGTCATTGATACAGGCGTGGGAGTGTCACCAGAGCAGCAAGCCAAGCTATTTCAGGCGTTTACTCAAGCGGATAGTTCCACGACTCGAAAATTTGGAGGAACAGGGTTGGGCTTGGCGATCTGCAAGCAGTTGGTTGAGTACATGGATGGGACCATTGGGGTGATCAGTGAGGATGGGGAAGGCAGCTGTTTCTGGTTTCGCGTGCGTCTTGATAAAGCACATAGCGAACAGGAGGTGCGCCCCACACAGCAAACCCTTAATGGCATCAAGCTATGCTGCGTGGATGATAATCAGACCAATCGGATGGTGGTCTATCACTATGCTCATTCTTGGGGAGCAGAAGTGGCTCTCGCAGAAGACGGCAAACAAGCGTTAACGATTCTTCGAGAGAATCTGGACTCCAATACTCCATTTGATGTCGCTGTTTTGGATATGAATATGCCAGAAATGAACGGTATGGAACTGGCTGCAGCAATCAAAGCCGACCCAGAGTTGGCGAGGATGAAATTAGTGTTACTGACGTCTGGCGGTCTTCGTGGAGACGGCAAGAAAGCTCAGGATGTGGGTTTTGATGCGTATCTTGCTAAACCAGTTCGTAAAAAAGATCTCCAAGCCTGTTTGGCCATGGTCATGGATGGGGATGAAATGCCGCTAGGTCTCGCTGCGTCTTCTGCTGTGTCGTTTGGACATGCAACTTCTACTGAGAGCGCAATTCGAACTGGTCGGATCCTTGTGGTTGATGATCATGTCGTCAATCAACAGCTTGCAGAAATGATGTTGCAACGGTTAGGGCACTGGGTCGATCTTGTTGGCAATGGGATCGAAGCAATCGAAGCCATAGGGCGCGTTCCATATGATTTGGTACTGATGGATTGCCAAATGCCAGAAATGGATGGCTACGAAGCGACGAAAAGGATACGTGAAACAGAACAGAAGAATCGTAAGGCGTTAGGCGTAAAAAGTGAGGGACAGGAATCTAAATTTTCAGATACGCCTTACGCCTTACCCCTTACGCCTCACGGCAGTTCCCATCTTCCGATTGTCGCCATGACAGCGAATGCGATGAAGGGGGACCGAGAGAAATGTTTGGAAGCCGGTATGGATGATTATATAAGTAAGCCCATCAAACATGAAGAACTTGCTCTGATCGTGACCAAATGGTTGCCTGCCAAAGAAAAGACTGATGATGCGATTGATGGCAATGAACCCGTTTCTCGTTCGCGAGAAGAAGGTTGTCTAACGAGTCAATTGGAACGAGGTGTTCAGCCACATTCCGATAACCAAGGTCGGGTAGCGGAACTCATGATTCCAGTGCATTTAGTTACCGATTGGCGAGCTGCAGGGGGGAGTGCTTTTGTGGTGAAGTTGGTGACCCAATTCATGAATGATGCCATCTTATGTGTTGATGCCATTCAGCTTGCAATAGATGCACAATGCACGAGCGATGTGCGTGAAGCGGCTCATGGATTGAAGGGAATGGCAGCCAACATGGGCCTGATCTCCTTGACCAAGTTGGCACATCAAATGGAAGTTTTTGGGCGTGAACAAAATCTTCAAGAGAGCCTTCTCTTATTTCATTCGCTCCAGGAAGAATTTATTCAGGTGCAAGCTGCTTTGCACCAACAGTTGAATCAAGAACCGGCTCTTAGTCGATAGCTCCACTTGCTTATCTCTGTGATGCCGCTAAGTGGGGATTTTCGTATTCTCGAACTGTGAGACTTGAAGAGTAAGGAATAAATAGCGATGAGCAAGGAGAGAAAAGCTAGAGGGTTTGTTCAAGAGCAAAGGCCGAATTTCTAAACTTCTTGTTTGTTATTCACTGTATTTAATATTTCCTTTTTCACGCCTCACGCCTCACGCCTCACGCCTCACTTGAATTATCTTTAGGGAGCGGGGAATTCAATGGTTAGAATGGTGCCGTCTTTTTGGGGAAGAGTAACGGTCTGTTGAAGTGTGCCTAAGGTTTCGTGCCAGAACGACAGGGTATGAGTCCCTTCTGGGAGATTGAGAATCATGAAGTGTCCCGTGCTATCAGTCACGGTGTGATAGGGATGGGAAAACACATGAATAAACCCTTTCATAAAGGGGTGTTTATTACATTTAACCGTCATCGGTCCAGGTTTCCTCAATGCCTTCTTTACTCCCATGGCTTCAGGTAATAGCACGACATTTATAAATGCACGAGTACTAGTGCGAACATGGGTATTGTGCAAGATGGGGTCTAGATTCTGAATAGTCAATGTTTGTTTAACCGTGGCAGTGCCAACACGTGTGAGGAACCGGCATCCTTTGTTTACTATGGTTTTGGGTTGGCCTGAGTCTTTAGCAGGGCTATCTTGTCCTTCCATTTCTACACTCACGATGACGTCCTGTACCCCTTTATTCTGGGCAAGGATAATGGGTTCTACCTCACGCGTCTTTCCACAGGTTTCGCTATCTTTTTTGACAACAATTTCTTCCTTGTCCGGAAGCGGGCCGTGATAGATGATTTTCCCTTGCAGAGTGCCTGCCTGGATGTTTCCTGCCTGAGCAAGACTCAAGATTCCGGCAATCGCGAGTGTTCTCAAAAAGAAGGTTCGTCTGGTTTGCTGAACAATGGGATAATTATTTGCCATGCTGCTAGGGCCTCTATTCACGGAATGATTGGATTAACAGGTTTGTCTGCCTGGCTAGATCTTTTATCGGTTCGTTTTTATGTACACCAAAGCGGGCGTGGTTGAACCGAGTCGATTTCCTGGGTATCTCCTATTGTGGTGATAAGGACATGAGATAATTAACGAGGTGCCAAATATCTTCAGGATGGGGGGAGAGAGCTTCTTGATAGGAGGCCATTGGTGTGCCATCCAACCCAGTCAGAATGCTCTTTGCGATGTCCCGAGGTTGGTGGCCGTTCTTAAAGGAAGGAAGATTGTGCAAGTCACGAGGGAGGATATCTAATTCACGACGATCCCGTAGTTCTCCCTGTTCATAGAGGCCTCCAGGCATCATGGCTTCAGGTCCATGGCACTTGGCGCAATCTAAGAGGGCATACAGTTCATGACCTCGTATGATACTGGCGGTGGTGGCCGGAAGTGGGCCGGGAGGTAAGACAACTGGGGTGCCGGCTATCTCTTGAAAAATGGTTGAAAACTGTTTGATATAGGTGACAATGGCCCATCGGTCTTCTTCCGGTAATCCCCGAAATGAAGGCATAAAGCCAGGGATGCCATTCGTCATGGTTTCAAATAGATCGTAGTCAGTTGGCGGTTCCCCGGAAGGGGTCGAACGAAATTTGTACTCCCCTCCAGTGAAAGCTCGAGGTCGTGGAGCGGAATAGGCTCCCAGAGAAAAGGCGTCTGGCCCGTCACCTTGCCCGACTTCTCCATGGCAGAAGAGGCAGGATTCTTCATAAAGACGTTTGCCGCGCTCAGACGAATTGTGCCCACCGGATTCGACTGCAAATGCTGATTGATGGCTGAAGATGAGCGAAGCCATGAGGCTCATCATCAGACCACATGCTTTGGCTTGGCGAGGGTGGTTAAAACGCCATAAAAATGCCTGCCGTAAACCCATTGCGAAAATTCCTTACTGGAGATGCGCCCCCATGAGCTTTTCGAAGGTTAATGTCGTCGCGGGCAAAAATTGCCATATTGGACCGGAGATAATATTTGGCCATCAAGGCTAGAGTCGAACTGCTGGTTCGTTGTGTCCGTATGCCGCCCGCATCCATGTGGTCATATCGTAGACCTAGCATGAGTCGGTCGGTGGCTAACACATTGGCTTCGAGGGTGATGCCTGTGGCGGTGGCATCGAAGAGAGGTTCGAGTGCGTCCGGAAGATCGGACACCCGGTCCACGACGAAGGCGCCATAGAGATCAACCATTTTATACCGGAAATTTCCTAAGAATCCGTAACGACTTCTGCTCACATCCGCTCGGGTCGCCACTTTGGCATTGTGGTTGCCAAAATAGGCAAAGCCTGACAAATTGGCTGAGAAATATGAGGATTTGGCAAAATCAAATCGGGTCATGACATACCAATCTTTCGAATTATTAGAATCTCCCGCACGTTCCCCAGCTCCATTTAACACACCAACTTGGTATAAGAACCAATCTCCGAATGGTCGACCATGAATATCAATGCCGTTCTCTGAAGTCGAATTGTAGAGAGATGGCGCTGGCGGTAAGGTCGGAGCGCCGGAGCGATTGAAAAGACCAAAAAATTTACTAGAAAACGCGGCAGGGGTCAGGGCGATTCGATTAATCGTTGGAGCCATAAATGGTCCATTTGAGACGACATTTCCTGAAATAGGTCCGAAATGTTGTCGATGTGTGGAATAGGAGGAAAATGCCGAAGGATCGATCTTCCCAATCCGGAGATGTGCCCAATTGTCAGGGCCCAGATTATTGAGAGAGATGTAGCTGTGCTCTAGGGCTATTTCGCCGCCTGTGGATTGGGCTTCCACAAAGAATCCGACATTCTTCGTGATTGTGCCCGCTGTAAAGAAACGAAAGACCTTGGTTTTGCCAATCTCAGTTTTTTCATCTGTTCCCGCCACCTTTCGCTTGAGCGATACATGCTGAACGGCAGTGGTTTGAAATAACGCGGCAAAATAATTGGAGACCTGATCCAAGGTGAGGTCGCCATATTTTAATTTGCCAATAATGCCGCCATCCTCGGTGCCGGGCAGTTGGTACCCATTTTCCAGAAACCGTTGTCCAAATTGGTTTAATCGAGGGACCCGAACATGACAGACAGTGCAGTTGACGTCATATTTTCTGGCGAAGGCGGGAATGGCATGGGCACTAGTTGGTATGAACATGTCATTGCCCAGGACGACACACAAGAGGGCAAAAATTTTTTTGACCATCGCGGGGCTAACTCGGCAGAGAAAAGCTTGTGATGGGGAGGGGGAACAGATTTTTGAAGTAGGCATGAGTTTAAATAGTAAAAGGGTGACGAATTATGCCAAGAATAATGATGGAAATATTCATTGAAAGCCTTCCGTAAGCCAATGGATTGATCTCATGAAAGGACCGAGGCGAGCCCAAGGCAATGGCATACATATTTGAGGAAGAAAGCTGGAAGAAATTTTAGGTGTACCGTTTTACGAATGTCTCGTTGGGGAGGGTCTCTTTGGCTTGCCTCAGCAGGGGATTCTTAGTATGCTCGTGGCTAAATAATCTTTGGTTGGTAGAGGGAAAAGGGATTCATGGACATTCCTGACAATATTCAAGGATGCCGGGAAGGCATTGATCGGCTTGATGATGAAATTCTCAAGCTGTTGAATGAGCGTTCACAATATGTCATTCAAGTCGGTCATCTGAAAAAGAAAAACGATGCCTCTGCTCATCTGCACACACAAGGCCGAGAGGTCGCCCTTGTCAAGCGGTTGATGGCAAACAATCCTGGGCCGTTCCCTAGTGAAGCCCTCCGTCCGGTCTATCGCGAAATCATGTCCGCGTCCTTATCGCTCGAAGGTACCCAAACCATTGCCTATCTCGGTCCGCCTGCGACGTTTACGCATTTAGCCGCAATGCGGAAGTTTGGAGAATCGGCTGACTACATACCAGTGAATAGTATTAAAGATGTGTTTGATGATGTGGAGCGCGGGCGGATGCGGTTTGGGGTGGTGCCGATTGAAAATTCCACGGAAGGTGTGGTCAATCATACTTTAGATTTGTTCGTGGATTCCCCGTTGCTTATTTATGGCGAAGTGATGATGGAAATTTCTCATCACTTTTTGTCCAAAGCGCAGAAAATTGAAGATATCAAAACCATCTATTCCCATCCTCATGCGATTGCGCAATGTCGGAATTGGTTAGAGACACATGTGCCGTCGGTGGCCATTGCCGAAGAGCCAAGCACCGCTAAAGCTGCAGAGCGATGCGCCAACGATCCAACGGCAGCAGCTATTGCGTCAGAATTAGCAGCTCAACTCTATGGGTTAACGATTTTGCGTTCTCGTATTGAAGACAACACGAATAACTTTACGAGATTTCTAGTGTTGTCCTTGCGTGGTGCTGAACAGACGGGGCGAGATAAAACGTCCTTTATTGTTTCGGCAAAAGACAAGGTCGGGGCGTTGTATGACCTGATTCGTCCTTTTTCGTCCTATGGCATCAACATGACAAAAATTGAATCGCGTCCCACTCGACGGAAAGTCTGGGAGTATTTATTTTTCATGGATCTGGAAGGTCATCAAGATGATGACCGTGTCAAGAAAGCTCTCGACGAAGTGAAGACGCGCTGTTTGTTTTTGAAAGTATTGGGCTCCTATCCCATTCACCAATAATTTCCGTTCTGAGAACCTTCAGACTACCGGATTCTTTGTTATGGCCTTGCATGTTCATCCCACCATTGCCGCGTTGAAACCCTATTCACCTGGCAAGCCTTTGTCAGAGTTAGAGCGGGAGTTAGGGATTCACGAAGCCATTAAACTCGCCTCGAATGAAAATCCATGGGGACCGTCGCCAAAAGCGCTTCAGGTGCTTGAGCAGGCATCAGTCTCGCTTCATCGGTATCCTGATGGGGGAGCCCATGATTTGCGGCGAGCTCTCGCAACGAAATGGCAAGCCGATAGTGATCAGGTCCTCGTGGGCAATGGGTCTGATGAAATCATCAGTCTTCTGATTAAAACCTTTTTAGCTCCTGGCGATGAAGCCGTGATGGCGGACTTGACGTTTGTGATGTATCGCTTGTCGGTATTGGGTGGACATGGG
>JAJDBQ010000196.1 GCA_029261255.1 Nitrospirales bacterium | reverse complement strand
GTGAGTCGAGATGGCGCGACATCCTGGGCATCCATCGAACGCGAAACATCCAAGACCATGACTAATGCGGATTCAGCCCGAAATACCGGCTGCGGTAGTTGAGACCACACAGGCCCGGCTAACGCGCACAACGCCAAGCACCATGCGAGCCCTAACAGGATGATGGGGCTATTCGATTTTGCTCCGGAGGTGCCGACTAACACATGGGGCAATAAATGAGCATCACACACCGACTCCCACAACTGCGCCGTCGCTCTGCGCTTGGTGAGGAAGACCAATAACCCCACCAACGGAAGGAATCCCCATAACCATTCTGGGCGAAGAAAATGAAAGGTGCTCATCTAATTGCCTTACCGCCGTCCCTGAATGGCTCTGTTGAAAAAAGCCGCCAGCGGCGTTCTCGCCCTTTTTCCGTGCTCACGTACTGAGAGTACGCTCCGCGCGCAAAAAAGACTGTGGCCTTGCTGGACGGACTTTTTTGAACAGACCCGATGTCTAACATTCCTGATGATCCTGAGCCTTTTTGCTTCTGGAGAACCGTATTATTCAACGCGCCCTGAATTCATTTCTTTAGCCGGCCCCCTCATACTGGCAATCACGCCATTCGGAACCAAGAGCAAGCAGGCCATGAGCACAGAAGAACCCAAAGCCACCCCCAATGGCCAGATGAAGAGTTCCGTCTTGGGACGAAAGAGTTCAGTCTCTGTCGAGGCTGGCTCGAGACGATCTAGTTCAGTATAGATATTGGCCAAGGCTTCGGTGTTTTTTGCACGAAGGTAGAGCCCGCCAGTTGATTGGGCAAGATGGCGGAGTGTGTTTTCATCCAGATCACGCGAAGGATTAACGGTTTGAGACCCGAAGAATGAATCCACCTCCATGCTATCTGCCCCAACACCTATCGTATAGATCCGTAGGCCTTGTTCTTTGGCTAAGTCTCCCGCTTGTTTAGGGGAGACTTCTCCAGTGGTGTTGGCGCCATCAGTCAACAACACTAAGACACGGCTGCCAGCCGGTTGTTCTTTTAACCGTTTGACGGCCAGACCAATGGCATCACCTATCGCCGTTTCTTTTCCTGCCAAACCGATTTCTGTTTCCTGCAACATGGTGTTAACCGTCTCGCGATCAAATGTCAGGGGTGTCTGCACATAGGCTTGAGACCCGAACACAATGAGCCCCACTCGATCTCCCGTCCGACGAGAAATAAATTCGCCAGCCGCACGTTTAACGACCTCAAGGCGATTCACTTCCTGCCCGTTGATTGAAAAGTCTGGAATTTCCATGCTCCCGGAAATATCCACGGCCAGCATTAAATCCCGCCCGCTAGTCGGCAGTCCCACTGGTTCTCCAATCCATTGGGGCCGTGCGGCAGCCAACACGAGCAGCAACCATATCACGAGGCCAAACCAAAACCAGGTTGAAGAACGGCGTTGCAGATTCTCCCCGATACCAACAGACGGCAAATGCGCCATGTCTTGAAAATGGGGAACGCGTAAGGCAGCCGTGGCTTGTTCGGGCGCTGGTGAAGCCCAACGTCTTATCAACCACGGCAACGGTGCCACGGCCAATAACCATGGCCAGACCAGCGACATCATTTCAAGACGTTCCTCGGTGGCATATCAACCTGCTGGATCCAACGTTCAATTAAGGGAATCAAATCGGCAGCCGAAGCAGGCCCATGTGGCTGATACGGGCCAGAGAGCAAGCTTTGCCCAGGCCCATCGGAAAATTGTGTCGTATGTCCCGTTCGATCTAAAAATTGTAGCCAGGATTGTCCAGACAAGCCTGCCACATGAGATCGTGGGAACACGGCAATTGCCACACGTCGTAGAAGACCTGATAGCAGCGTAATCGTCTGTTGCTCATCAGAATGTGCGGCAAATTGCTGTTTCACTTCTTTTAATTGTGCGAGTGCAAGGCGACGTGGTCGAGTCCGTTGACGATAGGCCCTCGCCCAAAGAACGAGACCCACGACGACAAGCAACGCCACGACAATCATCCACCAGCCAAAGGCTGGGGGCCACCACGAAATTGGATCGGGCAGATGTACATCGCGTAACTCTTGTAACGGATCAGGCGCGTTTGGCATGTCAGGCGACTCCCGCGACTCCTGAATGATTCGCACTTCGCTGGTTCCCTAAGGTTTGAAGTCCCTTGGAGAGTTGAGTAGGAATGTCTTCGTGAGTTGCTATCGGCACAAACCCGATGCCTCGTGAACGGCAAAGGCGCCGGACTTCTTCATAACGAGTCTGAAAGACTTGTGCATACGACTCTACAACCTGTGATGAATGTGTCTGCAAGATCCCGTGAGATTGTCCGTTCGTAATAGGATACGAACCTGGCGGTGGAGCCGTCTGTTCAACTTGATCATAGATGAACATGGCCACCACTTCATGATGGGTCCCGAGTCGGAGCAACGCCGTCTTGGCCTGTTGGTCCCATTCGCGGAAATCACTGAAGAGAAAAATGAGGCTTCCCGGGCGAGCGGCTTTCAGCACACGATTAAGAGCCAATCGAAAAGACGTTGCCGACGCACCAGGGTCAGCTCGATTTCGCAGCGGTTGGCTCTCACGATTGGCAAGAACATTCAGGAATTGCAGGATACCCCTTCGTCCACCTTTCGGTCGGAGTTCCACATGATCAGCTTCAGAAAAGACGATGCCTCCGACACGATCTCCTCTCGCATGCGACGCCCAACCTAATAAGGCGGCTGTCTGTGCTGCTGCGACTGATTTAAATGCCACTTTGGTGCCGAAGTGCATGGCTTGTCGATCATCGACCACCATGAACACCGGACGTTCACGTTCTTCTCGAAACACTTTGAGGTGCGGTTCATTTGTCCGAGCGGTGACGCGCCAATCCATCAAGCGGACATCGTCACCGGGTTGATAGCGACGGGATTCCTCAAAATCAATGCCACGCCCCTTGAAAGGCGACCGTTCCCCGCCTGCCAATAAAGCATGAGATCGGGTTCTGCCCTTCACTCCTAAATTGCCAATTTGATGGCGAGCCTGAATGAGATCGGTCAGATGAACACGGACACCACGGAAAGAGTTGGGTTCCGGTGAGATAGTGACAGAGGGAGGTGCGCTTGCGTGCTTACGGAACGGCCACATGATTCAAGAGTTCAGAAACCACATGATCAGTCGTGATGCCTTCGGCTTCAGCTTCAAAGGTGAGCAATATTCGGTGGCGCAACACATCGTGCGCCATGGCCTGAATATCTTCGGGTGACACATAATCACGGCCTTCCATCCAGGCATGTGCTCGGGCACATCGTTCCAATCCGATCGTCGCCCGAGGGCTCGCCCCGAATCGGACCCATCGTTTGACTTTTTCGCTGTAAGGAGACGGGTCTCGCGTCGCCACGACCAGTTGCACGATATATTCTTCCAGGGACGGTGCAAGGTGAACATTCCAGATGTGCTGACGCGCTGCCAATAAGACTTTTTGAGGAATCGGAGAAATTTTGTCGCTGGTGTCCGATGGTGTCGCGGTGGCCTGGTTTCGTACTAATTTGGCAATTCGACGTTCGCTTTCTATCGATGGGTATTGAACGCGGACATAGAGCAGGAATCGATCTAATTGGGCTTCAGGAAGCGGGTATGTCCCTTCCTGTTCAATGGGGTTTTGTGTCGCCATGACCAAAAATAATTCTGGGAGCGGATAACTCTTCCGGCCAATCGTCACTTGATGCTCGCCCATCGCTTCCAACAACGCGGCTTGGACTTTTGCCGGCGCTCGGTTGATTTCGTCGGCCAGAACGAGGTTGTGAAAAATGGGGCCCGGCTGAAAACTGAAGGAGCCGTCTTGAGGACGGTAGATATCGGTACCGGTGATATCAGCCGGCAAGAGGTCAGGTGTGAATTGGACTCGGTGAAAATCAGCCTCTACACCAGAAGCTAGCGTTTTAATAGCTGTGGTCTTGGCGAGTCCTGGCGCACCCTCTACTAGCAGGTGGCCATCAGCTAACAGGGCAATCAAGAGCCTGAGGGTCAAACCCTCTTGGCCAATGACCTGTCGATTCAGGAAGGCGCGAAGCTGAGAAATTTGGTCGTGTTCAGATCCAGACATATGTCATGACATGAACCCGATAGGCGGTACGGGTCAAAGAAAATTATAAATTCCAAAAAGCTTATAGATGTATTTGCTGAGTCATACACAGTGATCCCTCATGCTGTAGACGAGGGAAACTTGAACCTACCCTTACATGATAATTCATGAAATTTGAGAGTCAAGAGGATGCTGTCAATAGTAGCATGTTCCACAATTCCTTGCCCCAATAAATTTTTCCAAGAATTTTGCCCTTCTTGTTCACCCGTCCCCTTATTCCCGAGACCGGAAGTCTATGTGCCTGTTGTATCTCTCTCTCACATGAACCCTACACGCATATGGTAACACCACAATTTCACGGTCATTGGGAAGTCCATTCCACATCGCATGAACCAGAAGGCACTACACAGTAGCATACTAAAATACGGCAACGGCAGCAGGTATGCCTTCCTATGACAATCTACTCGGTGGGAAGCAGGAAACTCCGCTACTGACATTCCCCAAAATTCCTCAGTCACCTTCTCCATTTCCAGTATACATATTGCCAAGAGTATTCTATTCTCAACTAAACCAATGGAACAGATGAAGCGGAATTTTTCAGCAAAGAAGAGAAGAATCCGTCAACTCCCTGATCCAGGAAGACCGTCGCCCCACTCCAAATGGTGAATGTGTACCAATAAAAAGTTCCACTGCCCCGGGAGATGCGAGCCCCTTTGGAACCTCCAATTACAGGACATACCCCACATTTAGACGAGGGCAAACCTCGTCGTATTTTTTAGCCGCATCCTGTGGTGGAAATGACGATTTCGTGACTATCGATACCTCAACACCCCGACTCTTAATGGGGGCCCTGCATTGAATTGGCAATTCACAGTGATATGGATCTTCGATGATCGAATGAACCCAATCTATTGGATGAGAGTGATCTTTATTATCCAGGGTGGAACGCCTCAGAGTAAGAGACTCTTGCCTCAATGAATATTCTTCCCACATCAATGCGTTGTTTTAGCGCCTGCATAGCTCGATTGATGATCGGATTAACTCTAGGGTGGATGCTCCTTAGTTCGACGTTCAAACAATTGACCTTCCGAATGGGCTCACGTGGTTCAAGCCAGGCCCTTGGATTTAAATTCGCGATCTCTGGACCGGCCCCATTAGATTTGTGATGGCATCCTCTCCGGAAGCAGCAGACAAAGATTGCATCATCAAAAGGGTTGTGCGAGTTCTTGCTGGTCAGATTGATGAAACGAGTCGATCTTGTTGAATCGTGGGGTACAACCTCAACCTTGATCAGTCATTACCCTAAAAGGTCTTTAGATCCTCTATTGCATCAACATTGTCTATGAGAAAAGTGAGGGCTTTTCTTTCTTTCCATATCATTCAAAGGAGAATCCTATGTCGACCAATGGAAACCTGCGTAGCCCAAAAATACTGTACCCATTTTCGTCTCGTCTATGCTCATGCTGTTGGCGCATGGTCTGTGTAACCATATTTTTTCTCGGTGGCTGTAGTAGCTGGTCCCAGGTTGAAGCACAAACACCTCTTCAAACCTGTCTCGACAAATCCGGGCAAGCGTTTCAACAACCTGAAGTGTGGACATCCTCACGCACCGCATCTCCACATTCATTCGGCATATTGGAGAAAACACTGCCAGTCCAATTGAGGAAATGCGTCCAGATAGAGCCTTCATCGGACCACACGGACCATTCGACGTTTCCAGAAATCATCAAACACCGCACGTATAGGAAAAAGTTGACTGGGCCAACAATCCGAGTTCGGGCGGGGGATCGAGTGAGGATCCTCCTCGAGAATACATTGGATAAACCAACGGAGAATACAGATACCCCCGTGGATGACATCACCAACCTTCATACGCATGGCTTGCATATTTCCCCCACTGGCAATAGCGATAATGTTCTTTTGTCTATTGAACCCAAGAACAATTTCCAATTCCAATTTGACATTCCCGCAGATCATCCTGCCGGCACATACTGGTACCATCCACATCGGCACGGCTCAACTGAGCTTCAAGTTGAAGGAGGTATGGCGGGAGCTTTCATTATTGAAGGAGATATCGACGAAGTTCCAGCCATCAAAGCGGCAAAAGACCAACTCTTTCTCGTGCAACAACTTCCTTTTGGAGCAAAAGAGGAGGGAAAAGAAAGAGAAAAAGTGACCACAGTGAATGGGTTAGTCGCACCGATCATTCACCTACAACCCGGGGAAGTGCAACGCTGGCGTTTTATCCATGCAGGGGTGAGCGGAAAACTTCGTTTAGCAATTGTTGATGAACAAAAAAAAATCAATCAAGAATTTCATGTGATTGCACTTGATGGCATCACGATTGGCGAAATTTATCATCCCGGCAGGAACACGAACGATCTTCAAAGAGGTCATTCGATAGAAATGGGTCCCGGCTACCGTGTGGATTTTCTCGTCAAATTTGGTCAGCCTGGCACATATCTTTTAAAAGATCTTCCAGAAACTGAAGAAACTGGCATGTTTAAGCAAGCAGAAAAGGAACAGACTCTGGCTATCATCAAGGTCGAGGGCAACCCGAAACCTATGGACCTCCCCACTAATGAGGATCTTAAAGATCTTGCACCGATGGTCAAAATTGACGAAGATGAAGTGCTCAACCAGAATTTCCCTCGCCAGGCCAGTTTTACAAATAATGACCGCACACCGGGTTTGGATATGAATGGACTCTCCTTTTCGTCGCAGCGCATTGACCACTCCCTTCAGTTGGGTTGGGTCGAAACATGGCATTTGACAGATTCAACCAACTTTGGCCCCCATCCCTTTCATATCCATGTGAACCCGTTTCAGGTAATTCAAATTGGCAATTACCGACCAGAATTTCCCATGTGGAAAGACACGATCTTCGTTGATGCGGATACCCCTGTGATCATCCGTACACGTTACGAGACTTTCACCGGAAAATTTGTGTTGCATTGTCATATTTTAAGTCATGAAGATGTCGGCATGATGCAATTAGTGGAAATCATCCCTTAGACAGTCACGCAGTCTATGCATCTTCCTCATTATTTGCAGCAAGGATACTTCTAGACACAAGTTCTGCTTTCCAACGTAACATGAAATAGGCTTGGTCAATGAAACAAGGGCTTCGGACATATGCCCGAAGCCCTTGTTTCGACTGAAACTTATAAACGATACTTGCTTTAAAACAGGGTGTAGATGAACGGGGCCACAGCGGAACCTTCACTCAAGATAATGAGACCGCCCAAGAGTAAAAGCATGATGATGATTGGTGCGAGCCAGAACTTTTTTCGTTCTCGCATAAAATCCCAGAGTTCTGCTAAAAAACCTGACATCACTCGTTCCTCCTTCAAAAGGCCTTGAGGACATGATCAGCGGCACGAGGCTCCTTGGGCACTCGGTAACTCTCCGCCTGAGGATCAAATCGCAACTGAAGTGGTCGTTTTCCTAATATCACCATGATGAAAGAGATGGGCGTCAATACACCATAAAAAACGAGCCCCAACAGAATGCGAGAATTCAACCATCCCATTTTCTCTCCGAAGATCATCCAGACTCGATAGATTGGCTTTAAACCAGTGGGGAATACCATTCCCAATACACCAAATATCCCAGCAATGATGCAGGCCCATGTCCGAATGCCTTCACCACGAAACACTAAGGGCCAAAAGGTGATGATCGCAAAAACACCACCCATGAGCCAGCCAAATTGCCGGAGTTGTTTCTGCGGGACGTCTTTTTGTGGTGTCTGTGAAGTCATACCGTCATTATCCTAGGTTAGTCTAATTCAAACTCATTCATCCACTCGGTATCTTTGGGAATCGGCTTCTGATTTTCTTTGAGTAGCACACAATTTTCTAAGACCAACACATCCATTTCTGTGCGCATGAAACAGCGAAACGCATCTTCCGGCGTATGGACGATGGGCTCGCCACGGACATTGAACGAGGTATTAATTAACACCCCACAACCAGTTTTTTCTTCAAACGCTTTCAACAAGTGATAATACCGATGATTCGTCGAGGCCGTCACAGTTTGCACCCTGGCGGAATAGTCTACGTGAGTCACGGCTGGAATATCCGACTTCGGCACATTCAGAAGATCGATCCCAAAGAGCTTTTCCTGATCAGCCTGAAGAGCAACTCGTCGATTTTCAGCCACTGGTGCCACCAGCAACATATAAGGACTGTCGGTATCCAATTCGAAATAGTCCGCGACCCGTTCACGCAACACCGACGGTGCAAACGGTCGAAAGGATTCTCGATATTTAATTTTCAGATTCATGACGGATTGCATTTTTTCGCTTCGTGGATCACCTAAGATACTTCGTCCACCCAGCGAACGAGGCCCAAATTCCATCCGACCCTGCAACCAGCCAATAACTTTTTCGTTCGCCAAGTGCCCCGCCACCCGATCACAGACCACCGCATCGTCAAGACGTTCGTAATTGGCTTCTAGCTTTTTCAAGGTCTGCTCGATTTCATCATTGGTAAACGATGGTCCAAGGTACGTACCTCGCATGGAATCCTCAGACCCTTCACAATGACGAGGCTGGTCAAGATAATGATAGTGCACATTCAAGGCCGCACCCAATGCACTCCCAGCATCACCCGCCGCGGGCTGTATCCACAGTTTCTCAAAGGGGCCTTCACGCAACACTCGACCATTGGACACACAGTTCAGAGCCACTCCTCCAGATAAACACAGATTCTTGATGCCTGTTTCCTTCTGAAGACTGTTGGCTAACCGCAGCATGACGATCTCAGTCACTTCTTGTATCGACCGAGCCAAATCCATTTCTCGTTGGGTGAGTTCGCTTTCCGATTCGCGACGAGGCGCACCAAATAATTTATCAAATTTGTCATTTGTCATGCGAAGACCGGTGCAATACGAAAAATATTCCATATTGAGACGAAACGTGCCATCAGGTTTCACATCAACCAGGTGCTCTAAAATCGTTTTCACATAGGTGGGTTCCCCGTAAGGAGCCAAGCCCATAACTTTATACTCACCAGAATTCACTTTGAAACCCGTATAATACGTAAAGGCGGAATAGAGCAGCCCCATCGAATGGGGAAAGGGAATTTCCCAAAGGGGCGTCAGTTTGTTATCACGTCCAACCCACGCAGATGTGGTTGCCCATTCACCCACGCCATCCATACACAGCACGACGGCGTCCTGGAATGGCGAAGGGAAAAACGCTGAAGCTGCATGGGATTCATGATGTTCCCCAAAGAGCACAGGGGGAAGCGCATCCGTTTTCTCGAGACCCCCGACTTCGCGAAGAGCTTTATCAAGTAGGTTACGTAAGAAGAGTTTTTCTTTGATCCAGACCGGTATCGCGGTGAGAAACGACGTTATCCCTTGGGGTGCGAAAGACAGGTAGGTTTCCAAGAGGCGTTCAAACTTAATCAGAGGTTTGTCGTAAAAGACGAGATAATCGACCTCACCAATTGTTAATCCCCCCTGACCCAAGCAATATTCCACGGCATGAGAAGGAAACCCGGCATCATGTTTTTTTCTCGTAAATCGCTCCTCTTGAGCAGCAGCGACAATCTGTCCATCCTGCACTAAACAGGCTGCACTGTCGTGATAATATGCTGAAATGCCTAAAATAGACTTCAAAGCCGTTCCTCTTTATCGAACAATTGTGGCTACCTCCACGTCATTATTATACGTTACTCAAACAATTCGTCAAAAAATTGTTGCATGTGTGCCCACGATCGTTGATCAGCCTGTTTGTGATACTTTGCACCTTCTAACCCATACTGGTCGGCAGATGGATTCGTAAAACTATGCTGGGCCCCGCCATACTGAATCATCTGCCAATCAATTTCGGCTTTTTCTAGTGCTGTCTTAAACTGTCCAATATGATCCGCAGTAAGGAAAGGGTCGGCCGCACCATGAGCTATGAGAACTTTAGGTGTATGTGAGATAGCTTGAGAATTGGACGGAAGAGGCAATGATCCGTGAAAACTGACGACACCCTTCACTGGAGCACCGCCGTATACCAATTGCATCACGGTGGCCCCTCCAAAACAATAACCAATGGCGGCTAAACGAGCCGAGTCGGCCATCGGATTTGCCTGAAGTAATTTTAAACCTTCTTGGGCCCTCCCTAACCATTCATCCATATTACTCGTCGTCTGCTTCGCCCATTCCCCAGCTTTTGCAGCATGGGTCGTGACCTTACCCTTCCCATACATATCGACGGCAAAGGCCATATATCCCATTTCCGCTAATTGCTCAGCACGGGACCGAGCATAGTCATTCAGCCCCCACCACTCATGAACCACCAAAATTCCAGGTCTCTTGCCCTTTACTGAATTATCCCAAGCCATAAACCCTTCAAATGATTCTTCTCCATACGAATACGGAACAACTTTACTCTGAACCTTGGCCTCGACCAAAGGTGGAATTCCCACCAATATCAACAAGACGATGAACCACACACGATTCGCCATTATTTTCCTCCTTGGATCTTACTGTTGAGGAAAACTGCCCAGTCCTAAAGGATTGGCTCATTTTCCCGATACTAAATAGCAGGGCTCATGCGTTCGGTAAAGCTACTTCAGCTCTTGCTAATAAATGTACCCATTGAAATACAGACAATGAATGCATTGATCGTGTCATAGCAGCTGCAACATAAAAAACATTTTCGTCGTTAGTACAATAGCATTAAGCCTCTTTCTTTTCACGTGCACTCAGTCCTCTGCAGAATGGTATGAAGATATACAAGCTGGTTTTCTCTATCCACAGGACCCGAAAAACGTTAAAGGGGCTGGCAGCGCAAAGGGCATCTCATTAAGAACTTGGACCTTGAGAATGCGTTGTTGTAAGGAGGCAAAGCCGACTATTTTTTACCTGGTTCTCTGGACTGGCTTGGAGTGGAGCTGGAAGTGTTTACCGCCAACCCCCATATTTAAACAACAAAGTGCGGCCGCTAAGTTTGGTAGCAGTTCAGTCAAAATCGACGCATTGTCTGGCAACCACCTTCGGGGATTACCACCGACCTGAATTTGATGGTTCGAATCCACGATTATATGATTGAGCCATACGCAGGAGCAGGAATCGGCGCGTTTTGGGCAAAGCTATCGGATTCGGCTGGCTCTGATACTGCTGTGGCTCCTGGGGTCAATGTTTTGGGCGGGTTTCAATTCTAATTCAATCAACAAGTGGCACTATCTACAGAAGGGAAAATTAACAATACCAGATGGGAATTTAATGATTCCTTGCTTAAATTTGCCTATACGTCATATGGAGCCTCAGCTGAAGCCTCGTTCCTTTTTTAAACACGAAGAAGCATAAAGTTCTCATCTAACAGCAAAAATCCCTAGAGTTCGACTTGCGCTTGTCCTGCTGTACGCTTCCCCTGAAACCTCATCTGCCTGCTTCCGAATCCTTGCTTAGGAAGATTCAAGAATTCCCAATCGGGCATTCACAGATAACGACCAAGACCATCTCTGATAGGGTTATTGACCCTGTGGTCATTGTACTGTGGATTCTTGAACCCGCAGTACTCCGTCCAACTACAGAGAGCTCCTAGCCTAGCCTCCAATTCAATGGAGAAATCTTAATACACTTGTACGAGAATTTGGGAAGTGGGAGAGCACGGAAGCCATTACTTTATGACCCTAAATATGGTGCGCCCGACTGGACTTGAACCAGTAACCCTTGGATTCGAAGTCCAATACTCTATCCAATTGAGCTACGGGCGCACAATTTTCCACTATTTACGTTTTGTTTGATGTTCAGCATGAATGTTCCTCGTTATACCGGTCTAGCCGAAGATCCGTCAACTCGAAGAAATCATGGACTTCTTATTTGTCTTTACCTACTACTTGTCTTCAAGAATGCATATTCACGATATTGCGCGTAATTAGCCACGGTTTTGGTCCGAGCAATTATGCCACTTTTGTAAAAACAACAACCCCCTCATTCGGGGAATAGTAGGTACGACCCTTTTGAGGTTTAACTCCCCATATGAGACCGACGACACACCTTTTAGCCTAGGATAGTAGAAATGATTCAGTCCGAACAACTCTCCTTAGATACCATCATGTTTCAAGTGCGCGGACCATTCCAGAAAAAAGCCGCCAAGGAATTAGGCTTGTCGGTTTTTCGTTCGCACCGCCTAGGCTTCACAACTTTTCATTTTGATCTCAGCCGGGCTTCTCTGATAGATGAGCAGGGGGCTCACCACCTTGCCCTTATCGGGCAAGGGGTACAAGACAAAGGCGGGGCATGGAAAATTCTCGGCCACCCTCCATTACTCAAAAACCATCTGCTCGTGGACGCGACCTTTGAATATCCTTCACAGGAATTGTGGAACTGATCATTCGAGTTTCTTTCTCGTCACCTAGAACCTCATACAGCTCAATAGTAATTCCTTACGTTCGCTCTTAAAAGTTCTAATACGAATCTGGAGTGGGAAGGTCTACCTCAGATTGCTTAGCTTCTGGGACAATCTTTTCCAAACGTCGATTATACTCTCGCATACGCTGTTGTTGGTCAGGAGTAAATTTGATGGTTTCTTGGTTGTGAAGCTCAACCAGCTGTTCCACACTTTGCAAAAGAGGTGGAACGGCATCAAACACTTTTCCAGCTTCAAAAGCTTCTAGCGAATCCACAAAGAGAGGTGGAAGAGGTTTATACGTTGCCCCGGCACGATCACGAAAACGATAGACGATATTCTCATAGGCTTCGATCGCTTCTTCGGTAGGTTTGACTCCCCCAGGAAGCGCCATCCTTGAAGCGGCTGGTATTTTTGCAGCAAACGCACTGAGGCTCGCAATCAACTCGCCCAACGTATCGACCACTTGTCCAGGTTGAAGGGATTCTTTATTGCTCATAGCTCTACTGAATTTTCCCTAAAATAGCCCATATGTGCGCCAGTAAAAACTTTAATAACAGGAGTTAACGGCAATGGTCAAAAAAGTCCACTAGAGATTATGAGGGGTGAGGCGTAAGAAGTACAACAGAGGAAGCTAGAACGAAAAACCCATGGTGCTCATGATTGTTTCCTGCCCAGGGTCTTTCTCCTTACTACTGACTTCTCACTTTTCACTTTTCACTTTTCACTTTTCACTTTTCACTGACTCAAAGAATGCCGCTACTTGTGTTTTTCAACATTCCCCTCATGGATCTGAATCTAGTCCAAATATAGGGTTCCCTGTCAAGACGGTGCAATATTTTGATGAGATAATTCCCTTCGCACTGATTCCATGTCTTCTGGTAGCGGCGCTGAAAATGTGACCGTTTCTTTGGTGAGTGGGTGTTCGAAACCTAAAACTTTGGCATGTAGCATGACACGAGGGAGTTCAATGCCTCCAATCTCCATGACCTTTTTCCCGCCATAAGTTTGATCTCCTAAAATTGGACATTCGATGGATTTAAGGTGCACTCGAAGTTGATGTGTTCGTCCCGTTCCTGGTGTGAGCGCGACATGTGCGGCAACTTTCCCAAATCGTTCTACAACCTTATACATGGTTAAAGATTCCTTAGGTCTTGTCGTATGCGCAGAAAATGTTTTTCGATCTTTCATGTCTCGTCCAATGGCTAATTCAATGCGACCTTGGCCTTTTTTGGGCGATCCCCATACCAGCGCTTCATACAGCCGGCTAATCGTATGTTCTTTGAATTGCGCCGACAAATGTTGATGAGCGTGATCCGTCTTGGCCACAACTAAAATACCTGTGGTTTCTTTATCGAGCCGATGTACCAGTCCTGGCCGCTCTCTACCACCAATAGATGAAAGATGTCCTTCTCCACTTTGCATATGGTGTAGCAAGGCATTGACCATAGTGCCCGTCCAGTGCCCCGGGGCTGGATGGACCACGAGGCCCGAAGGTTTGTTGAGCACGAGAAGCGCGGCATCCTCGTGAATGATATGAAGGGGAATAGGCTCAGGTAGTATATCGAGGGGTTCGGGACGAGGGACAACTAATTGAATTTTCTCACCAGGCTTCACCTTGTGGCTGGGCTTCACCACCTGACTATCAACGGTGATGTGCCCCTCTTCGATTAAGCGTTGGAGAGCAGTTCGAGAATAGTAGGGTTCCCGATTGGCAAGAAAATGATCAAGCCGTTTACGGGATTCCCCAGCTGTGACGATGAATTCCGTCCGCGTTTCGACATGCGGCATGGAGGGTAGGCAGGAAAGGTTGAGAAACTAGGAGAGTCTGGCTCCGCCTTTTTGACGGTGTCTGTCGGCGATTTTTTTTCTGAGACGTGCTTTTTCTAAACTTACTCGGGCTTCTTCCACTTCTGAAGGTAAACCGCCTCGTTGCAGTTGTTCTTCAGCCTTCTGAACGGCCTCTTCTGCACGATCAACATTAATATCTTCAGCCTTTTCAGCTATCTCAGCCAAGATCGTCACCTTCGTCGGAGTCACTTCGGCAAATCCCCAAAGCACAGACATGAATTCTGTCTTTTCGCCAACTCGGTATTGCAGTTCTCCAATGCGTAACGTTGTCAGAAAATGACAATGCCCTGGAAGGACACCAAAGTCACCTTCGCTGCCAGGAGCTGAAACATAATCCACTTCCTGACTCAACAGGCGATGATCAGGCGTGACCACCTCCAAGAGAAATTTTCCTGCTGACACGGCTGTATCAGAATTAGCCATTAGACCTTATATCCGAGTTTCTTGGCTTTCTCGATCGCTTCTTCAATCGGTCCCACCATATAAAACGCCTGTTCTGGTAAATGGTCATATTTCCCATCAACAATTTCTTTGAAACTGCGAACAGTATCGGCCAATTTCACATACTTCCCTGGTGATCCAGTAAAGGCCTCAGCCACATGGAAGGGCTGCGACAAGAAGCGTTGCAACTTACGAGCACGAGCCACTGTTTGTTTATCATCTTCAGATAATTCGTCCATGCCCAAAATCGCAATGATGTCTTGCAAATCTTTGTATTTCTGCAACGTACCCTGCACTCGTTGTACCACTCCGTAATGTTCCTCACCCAAAATCGCTGGATCCAAAATCCGCGACGTGGAATCCAAGGGATCCACCGCAGGATAAATACCTAACTCCGCCAATTGCCGAGACAACACAGTCGTCGCATCCAAATGAGCAAAGGCAGTAGCCGGCGCAGGATCGGTCAAATCGTCAGCTGGCACATACACGGCTTGGACGGAGGTAATTGAACCGCTTTTCGTGGACGTAATACGTTCTTGTAATGTTCCCATTTCCGTACCAAGAGTCGGTTGATATCCGACCGCCGATGGCATACGCCCCAACAACGCGGACACTTCTGAACCGGCTTGCGTAAATCGGAAAATATTATCGACGAAGAGCAACACATCTTGATGTTCTACATCACGGAAATATTCGGCAATCGTCAATCCC